>NZ_JANMZH010000935.1:0-18305 GCF_031383065.1 Microcoleus sp. OTE_8_concoct_300
GAAGCAGGCTCGGATGGATGAATTTGAAATTCAACTTGAGACAGAACGTGCAGATCGGGAGGAAATTGAGGCGGAACTCTCCGAGCTAAAACAAAATTCTGCTCCGGCCGCCACCCTTTCCGAGAAATTAACACCCGACGCAGCTACAATTCTTAGCCAGCTCCGAGCCATGCGCAAAAAATCAAAAACCGATTTGGCGGACTTGGAAGCCATCTTAGAGATTTTGGAAAGCTGAGGTGATAAAACTTTACAGCCATCACTTGACAGGTGGCTGTAAATTTGCGATCGTAATTTTAGAATGCTCAGTTTAGATTTTATTTAACCTAATGTTGAACGTTAAAATTTCCGTCCCGACTTATCGAGCTAATTCTTGGGGTCGATTAGACCAAAAAGGCGAGGTTGAAATTAGTTCCGAAGTAAATAGCCTTTCCGAAGAGTATCCCCGTATCAAAGCCCAAGTAGATGAGCTACTGGAAAAAGCCAATGCCGAAAATCGCTTAATTTTAGATTTGGAATCACTGGAAGCTGCACGCGAAAAGGAACAGAACACTCTTGACGATTTACAGGATAGAATAGAGCAGGCTCGTCACCAACTGCAGCTCTTAGAAAACTTTTTAAAGCGATTAGGAATAGACCCCAGAGCGTACACATACACGCTGAATATTAGTGATGACCTGGCTTTGAAGACAGCCACTACCGACGAGTCGGACGATGTTGCTGTGGAGGTGGAAGTTGACCCTATCCCTTTTGACTCGTTGGGGGTTGACAACAATCCTCACGAGTTTTAGCTAGAGTGAATCCCCACCCGTTTTTTGAATTAGATTTTTGAGTCTCTTAATTTCTTTTTCAAGATTATTAATTCTTTGTGAGTAGTATTTAATACTATCTCTCAATTTTCTTGTTAAAATTTTGTTTCGTTCAAGTAGTTCTTTATTGTTAAGTTGTTTTTTCATTTGTTTAGATAATTGTTTTCAGTGCTGCTAGTCCCGCCAGATGGATGGGGTAAAAGTAATAGAAAAATTTTTTCTCGATCGCCGTCGGCTTTCGGTCTTTTGCTGGGCTGTGATACGCTAATATCAGCGGCGTCAAGATTGCGAACACTTGCAAAAAATAGCCTGAGGTTGCTGCATAGATGGTATTGATCAGAATCCAACTAATCCACCACATTTGATTACCTTTCCCTTTTAAGTTCAGCATTAGCAACGGACACGCCACCGCATACCACCCGTAGTCCACTCCCCATAATTGAGCTGCTACTAATCCTAGTATCACTATTACGATTTTTCTGTTTGCTTGAGCCTTGTGAATTTGTGTAAATGTTATTACAACTAATGCAAAACTAATCAATATATTTAAATTTAACTTGTTGAAGAGTATTATGTAGGGAATCTGAGAAATTATTCCAAATAACACTAATCTCGTAATTAAAGGTTTGGCGCTACTGTTTGGCTTTCGCCGTTTCCAGTTTTGAGCCAGCACCCATGCAAATAATGGGAAACTAAATCGACCAAAGATTCGCATCGGTTCGGCTTCTACTACGAATCCGATATGGTCTATTACCATTAGAATTAGTGCTAACCATTTAATTTTATTTTGGTTCATTATGCTGCGAGCCTCATTAATTGATTTATAAATTGTTTGATTTCTAAAAGTCCTTTATTGGTTATTGTGTATATTTTTTGTCCTTCTTGCCAGTTAAAAATAACAAAGCCTTCGCTGTTTAATTTTTTAAGTCTGGCGTGTATACCTATTCTTGTAGGTAATTTCTTTATGTTACTTGACGCTATTTTGTTTGTGATTCCAGTTAGTGAAAGGCTAGTTTTTTCTAAGCTTGCCAACACCAAGCAATCTATTCTGCTCATATTTTTAGCTTCTTACTTGATTAAAATATTTTACTGAGTCTTTATTTCTTAGTCAACCCCTTTACAAAAAGATAAGTGTTTACTCTACTAAAACCATTTATTAAAAGTTAAGCGATTTTACCATTGTTAATTAATTTTCTATCCCTGAATATAGGTTTATTGATTTTGTGAGTTACTTTGATGATTGATTTGGTTTTAGCTGTTGCTGTTGTTACTAGCTCGTCCCCGTTTCCTGGCGCTGCTTCGTTTCCACCGTCACCGCCACCGCCGCCAGTCGAAAGCGTTGTTTTAGCTTCTGCGTCTGCTCCGGCTCCGGCTTCTTCTCCGGCTCCGGCTCCGTCTTATACTCCGCCAACACCTCAGCCGCAACCCCAGCAGCAAGATCCACCTCAAGAAAGCTGGGCTCAAAAGTTTTTGAAGCGTTACTACGAAAATAAGAGGAGTAATTAAAATGGCCGGTGTTGATACAGAAAGCCGTCAGCTACTAACCGATTTACTTAAATTTGCTGGTGCTGGCAGTAATTCCCCCACAAAAGCTGGTGGGATGAAAACCACCTTAATAGCTGGTTATCCCGTCATGGCTTGTTGGGCTATGTGGATCGGCGCTGAGACTAACGAGAAAGGGGTTACTAAAGCGACTATATGTTTGCCTTATTTGCAAAATTCTATGGTTGCGATGACTAAATTCTCAGGTGCTAGCAGCCTTGAGACTCCTCTCGATATGGTCGCAAGTGAAATTATCAATCCTTACAATTGTAAACTTGGTGTTACTCCTGGGCTTGACCTTAACAGGCTTATTAATGGTAAATCTTATTATTTCCTGATTGCAATTAAGCCAGCAGGATTTAATCAGAGTGGGAATGTAACCAGCTATTGGGATGGTGCAATTAAGGCTTTTGGGGATAAAGCTGGCATTTTTAAGGACTATTTCGACCTTCTTACAGCTACCGCTGCTCAGTGGGCTGCTCATCAGAAATCTTTAGAATCTGGTGCATCTTTTCATGACATTAGTGATGATTATCAAGAATTGTCTGTTTCTGCTGACGGTGGAAGCTCCCACTGATGAAGATTTAGTAAATCTTATCGTTTCGTTTATCTGGGAAAATTTGTTCATTCTGTTAGTTCAGTTCTTCTGCCTCGGACTAATTTTGAGAGTTGTCAAACTTTTTGTTGATTGAGGTGTGATGAATAATGGATTTGATGGTAATAGTTCTCGCTGTTTGGCCTCATTTTCTGGTTCTGTCAGTGGTGATATTTGGCTTTTGGGCGATTCTGTCCGCTTTTTAGCTTCTGCTTCTGACGATCGGATTACTGGCGAGCAGGCAGTTGCCCGAATGAGAGTAATTTTAGGTACTCCCGAAGCATTTGCCGCCAATATGAAAGCTAGTACCCAAGATTTTATTGCTGACCACTTTGGTGCTATGGCTATTGCTTGCGCTTTTGGTATAGCTATCCGAATGAGAGGTTAATCAAATAATGTCCTTTTTTGCTTCTCTTCTTCTATCTAGTTCTCTATTACTTTCAACTAGCAACATTGACCAAAATGCTGCTGCTGCAATGAAATTTATTGAGACTGATGTAAAGACAGTTATTGACTTTTCGATGGATTGGGCAATGCAGGCGGGTTTGGCTGCTTCCAGCACACTTGCATTTATTGTTATCGCTAAGCGTTTTGTGGATTAATATGAGAGATTTTTCTTTACGCTTTGCCAGGGCTGTTTATGCTACGGCAGAAAGATATCAACAATTACCTAATAAATTTGTTGATACTCGCTTTGTTTTACTGTTTCAAGTGATTTTTTGCCTTATTACTTACTCAGCTATCGTTACTGCTCAGATGACAGTTGTTAATAGTTGCGTTTTTCCTCTGCCCTCTTCTTTCATTATCAAATGATTAACTTTTACCTTTTTTCCGCAGTTATTGCGACTGCGCGATACCGATTACAGGGTGCGGTATTGATGTTAAATCCCTGTTAATTTCCTCTTAATTTCCTGTTGATATTCATTAGTCACTCCTTAAAACCGATGCCGACTCAACTTTTAGAACGTTCTGAAGCTAATGCTCCCGCTCCTGATGATCCGCTTGAGAATTCGCCCTCCGATTTGCGCTTTCGCACTATCAGCGATGATGATGTGCAGCGGCTCAATGACCTTTTTTACCGCCATCAATGTGCTCTTTCCCGCGTTGCTGTTGGTGGTGCCGCCTTAGCTGCTGGCGCTGCTGTTTTGGGTGCTGGTGGTGCTTATGCTACTGGCTCTGCTGGTAGTGATGCCGCTGCCAACGCTAAAACTACGATCGAAAACGGCGTAAAAAACGCCATCGACATGATTAAGGCGATCGATGGTATTGGACTTGCAGCGTTCGGCGTTGCCTTAGCGCCTATGGGTTTCATGGTCACTCTCAGGGTTTTAAACATGGTTCTTAGCCGTGTGTGATGCCCGTAGAGTGACTCTATAATTCGCACTGCATTAAGGCGATCGGCATCAAACAACAGCACCGATCGCCTTTTTAATAGGAGATAAAAAAATGCCTGTGACTGGTGTATATGGTTTGCCTGGGAGAGGTAAGAGTCTTTGGATGCTCCAATGGGGGCTAAAACTTGCTAACAAGTATCAACTAAGGGTTGTTACTAATTTTCAATTAAACCCTATTCAATTGGCTTATTATCTAAAAATCAATAATTTTAAATGGTTGCTTGATAATATGCCAAATGGTGTATTTTACTATGTTTCAAGTAACAAGAACTTTGCTCAATTTCTCCAAATTCCTAATGCTGTTATTTTGTTGGATGAGATGGGCTTATATGCTCCGTCGTGTCAGTCGTGGACATTGCCAGCAGAAGCGCACAACGCCGTCGCAAATAATAGGAAGAGATTGCAGCATATAATATTTGCTGCTCAATATCCTACTCAAGTGCATTCTTCTATTCATAAAATCTGTTCAGAAATTATCTATGCTGAGGGCGTTGTTGTTTGGTCTGATAAGCTTCGCAATGATAGTTTGATGTTTAAAGATGTCCATTTATTCAAGCCTGCCGAATTTGATGTTTGGTATAACAATCCCCGGTTGCGAAAAAATCCTATTAAAAGCATGGTGCTTGCCGAGAAGCATTGGAAAGGTGTAATTAGTGCTGAAGATGCCCAGACTTTTCGGGTTTATGATAGCTTTTTGTTATTAGAAAAACAGGATGAAAAAGTTATCGCCGACCAAAAATTCGGCTATCAACCGTTTGTAATTTATCCTGATTCTAATAAGGAATTATCGATCGATCAGATAGCTGCTGAGGGCTATTCTTTTTCTGAACTTGACCAAAAGCTTGATGAATTTTACGAATCCGATCGTAAAAAAAGAAAAGCTATATATGAGGCAAGTAGCAATAATCCCTTTACTGCTTGGAAGATTATCGGTGAGGTTCCTATTGATGGTATACACCCTTTTCAATCTCATTTAATTAAGCTTTGGCGGTGGATGCCTGCGACCAGTTATAAGGGTTTAGTTAAGCTCGACATGGCAATATCTAAAGAGTTTAAAACTTGGTCTAAGTTTGATGATGAGATGAAGAAATCATATAAAATGGCATTTCGACTTTTTCTAAGTTTTATTTTCTGTGTTGTCGGTTTTCTTATTAGTGGATTTTTGCCAAGACATCCTTTTATATTTTTTGGTTCGTATCTCCTCGCGTTTTACTTACCTACTCGGATTTTTAAATGATATGGATGCTGAAACTCTTCCCCGTAACGTAAAAATAGATTGGCTTAAATTTCAAGTTGTTACTTATGACCCTTTATTTCTCAGAAAGATTAGACAAATTATTGCCTTACCTTTTGAGAAACAACAATTATCTTCTGTTAAGGATGCTCGAGAAACTAATGTGCTAGCTGCTAATAAAATCTGGCATGAATCATGGGAATTTCAGGGTAGTTTACTATGTGTTAAGTATCCACCTACTGGAATTGATGATCCATTTACTTTTTTGATTGATTTGAATGGTTCTACACTTGATGGTTTATCTTTTGATAAAGTTTCTAATTTGCTATATTTTGCTCAATTAGATACTTTTTTTACTGCTAATCGGATTGATATTGCTTTAGATTTTCCTCTTCAAAATCCCCGCTTGTTTGCTCATCATTGGGAGTCACTAATCGAAGATGGTTTATTATATGGTTACAAAAAAGTTAGGCGTATAAGTAATGTTGGGTCTAATGATGGTAATACTGTTTACATTGGTAGTCGTGAGTCTACTCGGTGTTTAAGAATTTACTGCAAGCGTTTTTCTAATGGCGATGAGTTTGACCGTTTAGAAGGTGAATTTAAACGCGATCGCGCTCTTTGGATTATGCAGAAATTAGCTCAAATTTCTGTTAATGAGTACCCAAATTTTCTTAATGGTGTTGTTTGTGGTCAAGTTACTTTTACTACGAATCATCCCAATATTTTATTTTTTAGCAAATATAAACGTGGTTCGATTAATGTTCCTAATCCAACTTTGCATTTGGATATTGAGAAATCAATTAAATTTTTTGAAAAACACGCTCCTACTTTAGCTATGATTTATGAATTTATGGGTGCTGAGCAATTTGATAGATTTATTCAAAATAATTTACAGGTTGGGAAGCGTAAAATGGGTGTTCGTCATCGTGCTATTTTGTCAAATGCAAAAGCTCTAGGTTTTACTTTTGGTGTTGGTCTTGCGAGTATTGTTTTAATTTGCGCTCAAACTTCGGCGATTGCGGGTGGTTTAACTTGTCCCGCTCCTGTTCCCCTAGGTTTTGAGTTAAAGCAAAAGTTCCCTGTCGATATAGTCAACCCGACACCAACCGAGCAAGCTTATCTGGATAATATCGGCGATGGGTGCTTCCAAATCAATAGCGGTTTGAACTTTGACAAAATATGCTTACCTGGCATGATTGTTAAGGCTTTAAGACCATTTATTATTATGGGTTTGGGGCTTAGATTTATATTTGGTGATTAATAATTATGCTTCTTCTATCTTTTCTTATTGCTACAGCACCACCACCACCGCCACCACCTACTTATACATGGTGTGTTTTACAAATGATACAGCTTGATACTAAAGAGATGATTATTGCTGCCTATGGGATGGGCAATGTACCTACTGGTACTAATTTAAATTCTCTCTGCCAAGCTTTTTATACTAGGGATATTCGGGCTGAAAATAAACCCCTTGAGCTTGTATCTATTAACGGTACACAAAATCAAACTAATCCCGACTTATTTTATCTTTCAAATACGTCTAGGCGACCTTTAACTCCAGCAGAAATTGAGGAATATCATTGTCTTTTCAATAAAAATGCTGGATCTGCTTTGTCAAGTACAGTTCTTGATTTAATGCCTTCTAGCCCTGATTCTATAAGGATTCCTCCCCAAATTATTGCCGCTATTAATTCGGTGAATTCCCCAATTCTCCGTTACGCCGCGGTTGTCATGTATAATACGGGCATTCCTATTATGGTAATTGCGGGTTTAGTTAAAGCCTGGAAATTAGTAAAAAGATAATATTTATGCTCCTTCGTTTCGCTAAAGTTGCGGGCGGTCTGCGTCTTTTGATTACTCAAGCAGCACCAATTGCTGCAACATCAGTAGGTTTGCTTTCTGCTCGTACTGCTGCATATCTTGTTGGTTTTGGGTTGGGCAGCATTGTTAGTTCTTGGTTGCCGATTATTGCTTTGTTAGTTTCAGTGACTGGATTTTTTAATGCTGGAGCAAATAGCCCTGAGTGCGAAGCTTATCGCGCACAAATGAGGGCAATTGATGAAGCTAATCGAGCTTTAATGGCGGGCTATCAAATTACCTATGCACCTTATGCGCGCGCTGCTATAGCTTGGACTGAGTCTTATTCTAGGGCTTTAAATAGGCTCTTTGCTGCAAATGACGCTGTTAAAATTTGTGCTAGTTTTTGTCAACAAAAGTGTACATATTATTCTGGTTCAACTTGCGGTTTTTTATGTTCTTCGTGCTATCGCGATTTATCTGATCGTATTTACCGTGAAGCTAGAGCCGCTGCTGGTTCTGAGCCTGTACCTCCTTCCCCTCCAACATTTCAAAGTTATCCTGCTTGTACTGCTCCAGACTGTCCCCCTGGTAAAAAGGTTTGGACTCAGGTAATCTGGGCAAGTCCTGGGGGCAATTTTACTGATGCTAAAGGCTGTTTTATCATAGCCTATTCTCAGGATGCTCCGACTCTTCCTGTTAAAGTTGAATATAATCCTTTTTTACCTGATGCTTTTGTTAAGTCCCGTGCAATTTCTTATTATTTAGTTAATGGTGACCGATACAGAGGGTTGCAGGATAAAGAATGGAAAAATTTAGAGTCAGTTGAAGGATGGGATAAAGGATATTGGCGCTCTGAGTCTACTGATGCAGAGTGTAGGGGTTGGCGTCCTGGTTGGAGTAAAATTGTTAAGTGATAATTATGAATTATTATTTTAGATTAATTTTTATATCTTTCAAATTGGGGATTGCATTTAACTTGTTTACTTTACTTTTAATTGCTTGTTATACTTTGTTGATTGAGTATTATTTTCGTCCTTTTCAAATTCCTTTTAATTCTTCGGTTGAGCTTGGAACTGCTGTCTCCGGCATGAAAATCTTTAGTGGTCCTGACCCTAAAAATCATTCCCTACGTCCGGCCTGGGCAAAAATCGAACCTCAGTTTGCTTTGTTCATTCCCGAGTTTCAGTTACGGGCTGATTGGAAAGAACCAGCACCCCGACTTGAACGCTGGTGCAAAACTCGGAATTGTTGCGCCCACCGTATCTCATTTAGTGATCGCCGAATTCCTAACTTTAAATGTTTTACTTTGGACGATTGGTATTTGACTAATCGCGACTTTCTCGGCTCTCAGCTTGATTCCCCTGTTACTTTAAGTCTTGATACCTTTTTGTTTAAATTGCCTAGGGGTTCCCGCATTATTGTAAATGAACCCTATATGCTATTTTCTAATCCCAAAAGCTTTGATGATTTCACTACCTGGTTTTTGGCTTTGGCCGCTAGACATCCCGGTTTGTCTTTTGAGATTGGCTTGCAAGTACATCTCCAGTGGATCGATGTTTACTGGTGGGAATATCACGGCTGGCTTATTCCTGCTCTCGGTGAGTTTGGTCGCCGTCATCGCGTCAAATGGGGTATAACCGAATTCTCAATATATGACCGCTTATGGAAACCGAGAATAGCTTACGGGGGCGCAACTCCTCCTCGTATGCGCCTACTCGATCGATTCGAGCAATTTATCCCCGATCGCTTTCGCCGTGCCCTTGTCGCGCATCAAGCTTACATCTTTCACCGTGACGCTCTCCGCGCTGGGGCGTTGCATTTTGTGGAATGGGGCAATTTTCCGACAACATGGTTTGCTGCTGTTATCGATCCTGAGTACACGTCAACTTTTGAGCTTTATGATTGGGATGGTAGACCTCAATTAATGTATTGGGCGATTACTCGCGCTCTCACTGTAGACAATGTAGACATTGTAAGACAGCGTAAGACACCTTGATTTAAACCATTGTATACAGTGTAAACACTATGCACTATCAGAAACCTGGCTCCCGTGTTTTGATTGGTAATGCTATGATTCCCGATCGTCTTGTTTTGGGGGTTCATAATTATGCGGGTACTTTGTGCTTTTCAATTTGTTCTGATCCTGATGTCTACAGTGTCTACATTGTGTTTGGATTGCGTCTACAGTATGTCTACAGTGTCTACATTGTGTTTGGGCTGTGTTTGGGCTGTGTTTGGTTGACTTTGGGTTGCGTTTGGTATGCGTTTGGTATGCGTTTGGTGTCTGTTTAGTTTTTCAACTATCAACTTTCTAAATTTTCCTATCATTCTTAATAAGGTTGGTTTAATTGCTTTTATTCCGTCTCTACTTATTTTTGGTTGCATTTCGATCGAGACTGCTTCTGCCCATCCTTCTTCGCTAAGCGCTCGAATTATTATTTCTCTAACATCTAATTCATCGCCTCCATATTCCGATATCATCCGCTCTGATGCTGCCATGCTTAGCCCAAACTTCATTCCATCAATTTTGCAATCTGCTCCGAATATATTGCCGTCATTGCGGTATGTTGTGACTTTTAGCCAATAATATCTCGTCGGTCTAAATTCTACTGTTAATTTTTTTTCTTCTGCGCTATATGTATACGGTAGTCCCCACGATAGCGCCCATTCTTCGCAAGCTTCTCGATTCTCGCAAATTTCTTCCCCCCACTTATTAGTATTTATTTTTGCTGTTAACTCGCAGATATATCCTAGTTGGCACGGTTTCATAATTTCGCCTCAGTTAATTTTTGATTTTAGTTTAGCGATCGCTTTTACTTTATATTGCACTGCTACACTTAAGAAGCTTCGGGGCTTAATAGTCAAAGCTATATAAAATATAGCTTTCAGTAGTTTTATATTTTTTTAAATGTGTAGCATTCAATAAATGATTAGAGTGGTTTTGCGATCGCTAGTCGTGGGCCGGGGGAGCAGCTAAGCGTGGCACGCCCCCCCGGCCGCGTTGTGGGTGCGCCGCAGGCCCGCAAGGCAAAAAATAACCGGGTCGAGTGATACCCGGTAAACATCCCACAAAAACACAAAACATGATATACTATCAAATTTCAAAAATTTACTCCCAAAATCTAGATTAAGCAGCCGATGAAATTTTTCGAGTGGCAGCTTGTCCGCTGTAGAGCTTGTTGTAAGTAGAGGGGACTGTGGCGGACAAGTTGACGCCGAAAAATTAGCGCAGCGGTCAGCGGTTGCGGGGGCGTAGTGGTCATCGATTGTGGCGTGAGTGGCGACGTTTTAAAATTGTTGTGTTTGTCCTGGTCTATATGCGCTTGGTGTCATTTGAACTCGCCACGCTGTTTCTCGTCCGATTTTATCTTCTGTCTTGCTGAAGACAAATATTCCTCTGTGAAAACGACTTTTCCTAGGTTTTGCCCCAGTCAGCTCTTTAATTTTGGAAGTTGGCAGCAGCATGATGTGGTTGGCGGCATATTCCAGCGCTTTGTATTTTGCCAGCGGGTCTTGGTTCGCCGCTAACTGTTGGGCGATCACTTCTACTAATTGCAGCGTTTTGTTGGAATTGTTCAGCATTTTTTTGAGGTTGACTTCTGTCGTTATCCGTTTATGGAAACGGTATAGCTTTTGATATTATACGCTTACGGAAACGGGACGACTCCCAATCCCAGCGGTTTATGGAAACGGTACATCCTTCGACATCATCCGCTTATGGAAACGGGGTGACTCCCGATACTAGCCGTTTATGGAAATGGCTTAGTTTAGGAAAAACTGCCGTTGCTCCACCCGACAGCGAAGGGACTCAGAACCTGGTGGGACAGGTTTGATTCCTGAGATAATGCGTGGTAGGCAAGCGAAGGAGTGAAAATCTAAGCTTGCCTGATGTTCTTTACCACAATAGTTACTTTAGAGGAAAATTTTGCGTTAACGCAAAGTTTTAAGCTAAAATATGACTGTTGTTTTTTGATATGACCCTGAAAAATAGATTTCCTGAGATTTTAACTACCAAGTGTCGGCACATTTTTGAGGCTAGATGGCCGAACGAATCACCGTTAGAAATCACTGCTTATAAGTTGGCAGTGTTAACTGATCTAGCAGACGGTACTTGTTTAAAACTAATGACCGAGGAATTTTATGTTCCTAGCCAGAAAGTTCTGAACCGCCTTTATGAAGTTTTTGATTTGGGGCCTGCAGATTTTGTATATGGTGAGCCAGCTTCTTTGCCTGATAAAAACTCTTAGGTTGTTTTTTTTCTCTCAAGCTTAAATTTCAAATACCTGTAAACGCCAAAAAACCGCTGTTATCTGTAGCAAGAATCTAACAGCGGCTTTTGGTAATCACACTCGCTGTGCGGCGAGCAGAATCAAATGTCTGTTGATAATGATAACTCAACTAACGTGCAATTTTCAAGCGATCGCGGAAATCTTACTAGCAGCAGCAAGTTCAACCCCTGCCCGGTGTGCGGACGTACTAAGGATGGAGATTGCCGCATCAGCCGTGACGGTAAGATGGTTCTCTGCCACCAGAACTTTGACAACGCCAAAACTCAACAGCCTGACCTGTGGTACTTTGATGGCGCAAGTTCCGATTATTGAAACGGTGAAACCTCTAATTATCCGCTTATGGAAACGGACAAGGACTTTTCATCTTATCCATTGATGGAAAGCTAGCTCAGCCTATAAAAATTTACAGCTATTCCTTGACAAAATGGCTGAAATACTGCAATTGTAAGTAATGAGGAAGGCTGATGCGCGACTGACTAGCGATTGAGCCCGCTAGCCAAGTCACGACTTCCCCAAACCGTTACGAAACAACGTTTGGAGCTTAAAAAGTATGACATTTACAGGGGGTCGTTCTTACGGACGATCGCAACACTTAATGTGTGGTTTCCAAGATAAGTTTAGTCAATCCAATGGCTGAGCCTTTTGGTAGTTACCGTCGCATTGATCAACTTAAAGCGATCGCTTTTGATTGTGGTTTTGGCAACGAAGACGCCAAGCGGTTTGGCAAGCTCAGCAAAACTGCTACTTGGGAAGCAATGCTGGAAGCTTACGGCATTGCTTTGCCTGTAAATAAAGAGGATGAGCTTCCTGATCCGGATGAAGACGAGTAGGTTAAGCAATTGGCAAAAATTTTGACTGGCGGGCGTTTTTGCCTAGATTGTGGATTAATCGAAAGCTTTGGCAACATCCGACGCCAAAATTTACCGAAGCGGTTGCCAGTTGTTGCCGTGTGAGCCTTAAACTTTTCATATCCATAAACGCCAAAAAACCGCTGCTCTAGATTGGTGTCGAACGGCAGCGGCTTTTTTGGATTCACACTCACCAGGCGGTGAGACCTTAAACTGATGACTTTATCTTACCCCACTGGGGGAAATTTTGCATCAAATCTTTTGACCTCATCAAAATCTAACCCTTGCCCTGTCTGCGGACGCACCAAGGATAAAGATTGTCGCATCAGCCGTGATGGAAAGCTGGTTCTGTGTCATCAAAACTTTAACCACGCGAAAACTCAGCAGCCCGACCTGTGGCATTTCAACGGCGAAAGCTCTGACGGTCGTTGCGGTAAGTATGTTCTCAAAGAAAAAACCGAGAAACCTATTCGGACCGCCCAGACTCGCTACTGGGAATATCCGGCGCGTGACGGTTCTTTACTCGTCCGAGTGCGCCGAATCGACTTTGGTGACGGTCGCAAGAAGGATATTAAGCAACAGCACTGGGATAAAGATAAGAACGACTGGGTAACGGGGTGGGGTGATGTTGCCCGTGCCAGTATCCCAATTTATCGCTACGCCGAGGTTCGAGAGGCAATCGCAAGAGGCGAGGTAATTTTTATAGTTGAGGGCGAACCTTGCGCCGATCTTCTATGGAAGCTGGGAATAGCCGCAACTACTAATATCTGTGGCGGTGGCAAATTTACGCTTACCGATTCTCTGGACTTGCAGGGTGCAAAGCTTATCATAATAGTCCCTGACCGAGACAAAAAAGGAATTGAGCACGCCGAAAAAGTTGCCGAACATTTTCCTGCGGCTAAGTGGCTGTACCCGTTTCCCGAAAGCAAGGTCTGGGAAAATCTGCCTGAAAAAGACGGGCTTGATATTTTCGACTGGATCGAACAAGAAAAAATTTCTCCCAACGACATAAAAGTGGCGATCGGGGAAAAGAAAATTTTTAATGCTCTAGCTCCAACTCCACAAGCAGCGTCAAAGGTTGTGTGGCCTGCTCAGTTTCAAGTTTCCGAAATCTCCGAACTTGGGGGAGAAATTGAAGCGCTGCTAGACTCCGACCTCAAGAAATCTCAGCTACAGCTTAAAATTTCTGAGCTTGCCCAAAAGTTTCGCATCTCTTCTGCTGATATCTGGAAAATTTACCGCGAGCGCGAACAAGAGCAAGAACAGGAAGCTGATCGCTTAGATGTGGCGACAGAGATTGAAGCTTTACTGAGCGCTAACAAAAGCTCAATTGTACTGACCGAAGTGCTACCTGTGGGTTTGGCACAGCCAATCGAAAAGTTGGCCACAATGCTGAACTTGCGAGCAGAGTGCTATCTCGCAGCTCTATTAACGCAGGTAGCCAGCCTTTTTAAAGTGGGTACAGAAACAGTGCTCCGGCGCGATACCGACTGGCGCTGCGTACCAAATTATTTTGCTGGCATCGTTGCCGAAGTTTCACAGTTAAAAACTCCAGTACCCGTAGCAATCATTGTTCGACCGATGCGGGTGTTGCGGGAAAGAGCACAGAAGGAATTTGAGCAAGCCCAAGCAAACTATGAGGCTGAATTGAATAATTGGAAGGCAGCCAAAAAAGAGGACGATCGGGGCCCCGCTCCCAAGCCGCCGAGGCAACGGATTTACAGTTTTGATAAAACAACTGGAGAAGGAATAATTTACCAGCAGGCAGAGTTTCCCGACCAGGCATTAATGTACTTTTGTGATGAACTGGCGGGCGTGTTTAAATCAGGCAATCAATACAGGGGTGGCAAAGGTTCTGATGAAGAGGATATGCTCTCGTTTTGGAACGGGACAGGTACGACAGTGCTTAGGGCGTTGGGAGTGCGCGCAAGTGTTGAAGCTGTAGGCTTGAGTATTTTTGGTACAATCCAGCCCGACGTGCTTGCTGGCTTGCTCAAAGATTGCTCGGACAGCAACGGTAAATTTGCTCGCTTCGATTTCGTATTTCAGCCATTAGCAGTACCTAACTTGCCAGAAGATGACAGTGGTCGGTTTGACGTGACGCCGATGCTGGCAGATCTCTACCAGAAAATTGATGCTTTGCCGGCTATTTGCTTCGAGTTTGATCGCGAAGCCAAGGAGTACCACCGAATTTTTACTCTTGAGTGTCACAAGAGAAGGGTAGCGGAATCTAAACAAGGCTTGAGAGGTGCACTCGGGAAAATGCCTGAGAAGGTGGGAAAGCTCGCAACTATAATCCACACTCTGACCAGCGTTTTTAACGGGCAACAGGTAACAAACTACATTTCCCGCAGTGCAGTTGAGGCAGCAGCGAGATTTGTAAAATTTGCAGCCGATCAGGTTGCGACTTTGTACACAGAATTTTCTGATCGTTCGGCCCTGGCTCCCAACTTGACAAAAATTTTACTAGCAGCAGAACGGAAAGGGGGAACAATAACAATCCGTGAAGCACGAGAAAACCTTTTTCTTTCCAAACAGCGGCCGACAGCCCAAACGGTTCGCGAGTGGTTTTCTGAACTTCAGGAAATGAAATACGGCGAAGTGACCACAGTAAAAAAATCTGTTTCTTTTACAGTAACTACAATTCCCACACCCACATATCCCACAGTAGTCTCAAACCCAGATACAGAAAGGCTTCAGGTATCCCACAGTAGTCTCAAAACTTATCCCACAGTTCCCACAGTAAATGATCCTGACTGTGGGAACTGTGGGATAACTGTGGGAATGGGTATCCCACACTCCGAACCTTTACCCAGTAAGGCTTTAGACCCTACTGTGGGATATGTGGGATACATTTCACCACCTTCTGAAAAAACAGAAAACTTATTGCTGAGTAACCTCACCGAACCTGAAGAATTTGCAGAACAAATCAGAAAGGCGATCGCAAACTTTGACCGACCGCTCGCTCTAGAAATTACAAAAGCTTTGCAGGGCAAGGCGAAGGCAAAATTGAGGAACGAAGTTAAAAACGCCCTGGCTCCTAGCGAAAGCAAAAATCTTAAACTTTTGGCTAAAGCTGGATTTTTGCAGGGTACGCGAGTTAAATATGTCGGTGACTCTAAGTACGCCGAACAGTATGAAGGGCTGGAGCTAGAGGTTTACAGTATGGACGAATACTTCGAGATAGCGTGCGTTAAGCCCGATGGCTCTCTCACAACATGGCTGAAGCCCGAGGAGTTGGAAATTATAAGCTGAAGGAATGTTGCGGAGGTAAGGCGATGATCGGACACGACAGGGCAGTGACACCAAAAGAATTGGCGTATACCAAAAATTATTCACCTAAGGCTCTAGCAGAAGGTGCAAGGCTAATTGACGAGGCAAAGCAAAAATTTGAGGAGGATGGGTTTATTCCTGTTGAAACAGTCAAAGCAATGATGGAAGCCGACGGTATTACCAGCCAATTTTTGCTGACAGATAACAAAAAGCCTTTGGTGGAAGGACTTTTAGTCAGAGCTATAAATTCTAGCCAATGGTTTCTTATTCGTGGCAAAGATATTCATGGCGAGTTCCTCTTTTGACGCTGGATACACAACCTGGCTGAAGTCGGAAGATTTACGGAAGCTGTAGTGGTGTAGGTTCTTGGGCTTGTTCGACTTCAACACCGGGGGAATCTTTGACCGTTTCTATAAACGGCTCTTGGACTGGATCGAGTTTGACACCGGGGGAATTTTTGGTCGGTAGTTTGATTGGCTCCTGGGCTTGAACTTTGATTGCCTCCTGGACTCGATCGACGGACGCCGCGGGGGAAGCTTCAACCGTTTCTATAAACGGCTTGGAGACTCGATCCCATTTGACACCGGGGGAATTTTCTATCGGCTCCTGGGCTCGAGCGACGCACGCTGTGGGAGAAGCTTCAACCGTTTCTATAAACGGCTTTTTTTCCCTGAGCAGATGTGCTGGGAAGCTTCAAAATGATGTTTAATTGCTGCAAGGAGTTTGTGCGACATGGTAGTGAAAATTGACCGACACGGGCAGGCCTCGGTGCTGAGCTTAGATGAAATTGAGTTGCTGTTTAACGATGGTTTGCAGAGCGATCGCGATCGCACCTTGTTCGGGGTGTGCTTGTTCTCAGCTTGCCGAATTGCCGAAGCCTGTTCGCTGTTGACCAAGGACGTTTACGCAACAAACGGCCGGGTCAGACCCGAGTTGATAATTCGCAAAGGAAGCACCAAAGGAAAACTGGGGACGCGAACCATCCCCGTTATCGAAGATTTGCGATCGTTGCTTGCGAGTTGGCAGCCGAGCGCCGGAGCAACTTATCTGTTTCCAGGCCGCCACACTAACCACCACTGGCGGCACCTCCATCCAGAATCTGCCAGTCACATCTTGGCAGAAGCTGTGAAGCGAGTGGGGATGGAAGGATTCAGCACCCACAGTTTCCGTCGCACCGCACTGACCCAGATGAGCAACGCCGGCATTCCCTTGCGAGTAATCCAAAAGCTTAGCGGTCACCGATCGCTCGCCGTCCTGCAAGAATATCTAGAAGTTGGGGACGCCCAAGTCAGAGGCGCGGCGAACTCGCTCTCAGCTCTCGGATATATCAGAAAAGCGCAGTATTCTGATGCAGAGCTAGAATTGCCCCAACGGCGGTTAATCCAGTCCTCAGAGAGTTTAAAAACTCCAGTTATTGAGATTGACTAGCCCTTTGTTGAGAATAAACCCAACTTGAAATTTCTTTACATCAGGATCGATTTTGTGTGCAATCAGTCACTGGTGTGTTGAGGTTTGATGGGTTTTGGCAGGATTTACCGTTTATAGAAATGGTTCGAGTGCAGTCTCAACCTTTTATGGAAACGGTTCGAGCGGACTAATTCAATCTGCTAGGTTTTTTAAAAGCGATCGGCTACAACTTTAAGGTAACGACCGATCGCTTTTAAAAAATTTATATTTTGATGGGTGCTGTGGCGATTCCTCCATTTATAGAAATGGTTGGCCAAGAGCCTTGACATCCATTTATAGAAATGGTTAGATGGAGATATCAACCATTTATGGAAACGGCAATGAACGAAGTACGGGACACATCAGGCAAGTTTGCGCCCAAATCAGAAGTCCCCCGCAAGGTGCGATCGGTCAATCTTACAGATGATGCTTGGCAATGGCTGGCCGCTGTAGCTGAGAAAGCGGCAATGAGTCGCAACGATTATTTAGAGGCACTGGCATTCGGTAACATCCCGCTTATGGAAACGGTAAGCAGTGATAAGATTGAAATGACAGAACAACCAGAGAGTGACGTTTTGCCGTTTATGGAAACGGTCACTCACTTTCTGACTACTAAAGAGGAAGCTCTGGCTCATGCTGCTATCTTCGGTTTCACTCGAGAGGAAGCTTTAGCTGATGCTCATTTTCAAATTAGTATGCTTCAAGCGAATTACGACGAGCTTGAGGATAAGTATGAAGCGGCAAAGCGGGACAAGGAGAAGCTTGAGAATCGCCCCGCAGTAACCACGGGGCATCTCTACCAGGAAATCGAAAACCTGAAAGAGCGCAATCGCTTGTTAATCATAAAAAGCAGAGAAGAAAGGCAGAAGCTAGAGGAGGAGCTTAAAGCCTTGAAATATCGAGACGAATCGCAATCCCGGAGGCTCCAAGAGAAGCAGGCTCGGATGGATGAATTTGAAATTCAACTTGAGACAGAACGTGCAGATCGGGAGGAAATTGAGGCGGAACTCTCCGAGCTAAAACAAAATTCTGCTCCGGCCGCCACCCTTTCCGAGAAATTAACACCCGACGC
>NZ_JANMZH010000831.1:0-10233 GCF_031383065.1 Microcoleus sp. OTE_8_concoct_300
CGCAACTACATCAAAATTCTGCCTGGCGATCGCGTCAAAGTCGAATTGACTCCCTACGACTTGACCAAAGGCAGGATTACTTATCGCCTTCGGAAAAAATAGGCTTAGATAAAACTTTCTAAAAACTAATTCTAAGTTTAATTAGAGAGAATTTGGTAAAAAGCGTCAATTTTATGCTATAATGCTACGTTTGTAGTGTTGCCGAGAAGGGCGTCAACAACCCACCGGTGTACCGGGTTAAGTCATTGCTACGCCGTAAAAGTATCGCTCGCCAACACTGTGGCGCAGGCGAACTTTACCCCAGCAATGGGAGTGGGTGCAAGCGGGCTCCTTCATGAAACAACCCGCACTTTATACAATTTAATCGAGGAGAGGCCTACACCTTGCCCAGCCTCTCCTCCCACCGCTCTACGGGCAGTCCCAGCGTGCCTGCTCTCCGGTAGAGCGGGGTTCTCCAGGCAGGAAGAAAGATGAAAGTTCGAGCATCTGTCAAAAAAATTTGTGAGAAATGTCGCGTCATCCGCCGTCGCGGTCGAGTGATGGTGATATGCACTAACCCGAAACACAAACAACGCCAAGGTTAGAAAAAAAGAAGATTGGGCACTGCACGCAGGTGCATCCTAATTGAACATTGTAGCCAAACAGGAAAACTAGGGAGAGAAAAAGTGTGGCACGGATTGCCGGGGTAGACCTTCCACGCGATAAGCGCGTCGAAATAGGTCTGACATACATTTACGGAATAGGCTTGTCGCGGGCCCAAAAAATTATCGCTGCAACAGGCGTAAATCCTGACACTCGCGTCAAGGATTTAACAGAGGCCGACGTGACAGCTCTGCGGGCTCATGTAGAAACCACATACCAAATCGAAGGAGACCTCCGGCGCTGGGAGTCAATGAACATCAAGCGCCTGATGGACATCGGAACTTATCGCGGTCGGCGTCACCGTTTGGGTCTGCCGGTGCGGGGACAACGAACCCGTACCAACGCCAGAACCCGTCGTGGCGTCCGCCGAACAGTTGCGGGCAAGAAAAAGGCACCTTCCAAGAAGTAACATCTTTTTGGCAAAAATACGCTGGGGGCTGCTGGCTCCTAGCGCTTCGGAACATTAGTTGAGAGAAACGTTAAAGAGACTAATATGGCGCGACAACAAACAGGCAAGAAATCTGGTGCAAAAAAGCAGAAACGGAATGTACCCAATGGGGTAGGCTACATCCAGTCTACCTTTAACAACACGATTGTAACTATTACCGACCTCAACGGCGAAGTAATATCCTGGGCATCGGCAGGTTCCAGCGGTTTTAAAGGAGCTAAGAAGGGGACTCCCTTTGCAGCTCAAACAGCAGCAGAAAGTGCTGCCCGCAGAGCTAACGACCAAGGAATGCGCCAAATAGAAGTAATGGTGAGCGGGCCCGGAGCAGGTCGAGAAACTGCAATTCGGGCGCTGCAAGGGGCGGGACTGGAAATCACCCTGATTAGAGATGTTACCCCAATTCCTCACAACGGCTGTCGCCCTCCCAAGCGACGTAGAGTCTAAAACGATTTGAGATTTTAGATTTTAGATTTTGGATAATGGCTAACTGCTTAAAGTCAAAAACTAATGGTTCTAACTGTTGCCCCGTCCATCCAAAATCCGAAATCCGTTCAGGGGTATGCTCTGCAATCTAAAATCCAAAATCAAAAATCCAAAGTGGAAAAGGGAGGTCACTCCGTGGCGCAGTTTCAAATTGAATGTATAGAGTCTAACACTGACAAAGACCGCAGTCAGTACGGAAAATTTGTCCTGGAACCGCTCGATCGCGGTCAGGGAACAACTGTTGGGAATGCGCTGAGGCGAGTTCTGCTGTCAAATTTGGAAGGAACGGCAGTAACTTCCGTCCGAATCGCGGGCGTCAATCACGAGTTTGCCACGATCGAAGGGGTACGTGAGGATGTTCTAGAAATTCTCCTGAACATGAAAGAGGTCGTCCTCAAAACTCATTCTCAGCAGCCGCAAATCGGCAGGTTGCGGATTGAGGGGCCCGTCACCGTTACGGCCGATCGATTCGATTTGCCCTCCGAGGTGGAATTGATCGATCGCTCCCAATACATTGCAACTCTCTCGCCCGGCTCAGTTCTGGAAATGGAATTCAGAATTGAAAAAGGCATCGGATACCGAGCAGTAGACCGCAGTCGCGATGATGGGTCGGCTTTGGATTTTCTCCAAATTGACGCCATCTTTATGCCGATTCGCCGAGTCAACTACAGCGTTGAAGATGCTCGGGTAGGCGGGACGGTCGAGAAAGACCGACTGATTATGGAAATCTGGACTGATGGCAGCGTGACTCCTCAAGAAGCTTTGAGTCAATCTGCCCACATCCTGGTAGATTTATTTGCACCTCTCAAAGACATCACCCAAGATTCTCTCAAACCAGAGTATCCCGGCGAAGCCGATCCTACCAGCCAAATTCCGATCGAAGAATTGCAGTTGTCCGTCCGGGCTTACAACTGTCTCAAGCGGGCTCAGATCAACTCAGTCGCAGACTTATTGGATTATACCCAAGAAGACTTGCTCGAGATCAAGAATTTCGGGCAGAAGTCCGCAGAAGAAGTGATTGAAGCTTTACAAAAACGCTTGGGCATTACCTTGCCACAGGAAAAATCAGCTAAAAGTTAATCAACGGGTAACGGGTTAAAAAGTTCTGAATTTTAAGTAGGTGAGTTTTTAAGTTAAAGAATTCACCCCCCTAGATCGCGAACTATCCCGGCGCCCAATTACCAATTACCAATTACCAACTGCCATGCGTCACCGCTGTCGCGTTCCCCAACTCAGCAAACCGGCTGACCAGCGCCGCGCCCTACTGCGCTCGCTGACCACCGAATTAATCCGCCACGGTAAAATCACTACCACTCTCGCCCGCGCCAAAGCGCTGCGCTCAGAGGCAGACAGGATGATTACCCTCGCCAAAGATGGCTCCTTGGCCGCTCGCCGCCAAGCTATGGGCTATATCTACGATAAACAGTTAGTACACGCCTTGTTTGAGGCGGCACAAGAACGGTACGGCTCGCGCAACGGGGGCTACACCCGCGTAGTACGAACTGTCCCCCGTCAAGGAGACAATTCCGAAATGGCGATCGTTGAACTGGTTTAATTCAATTTTGGGTTGGAGATTTGTGATTTATGACTGACAATCCAAAATCCCCAACCGACAATCCCCAATCGATACAGCGCGTTGCTCTGGTGATCCAATACCTCGGCACTAACTTTCACGGTTGGCAGCGACAGCCGAACCAGCGTACAGTACAAGAAGAAATTGAAACAGCAATATCGACTGTTCTGGAACGCCCGGTAACGCTGCACGCTGCCGGGAGAACTGATGCGGGAGTTCACGCCGCTGCTCAAGTAGCCCATTTTGACGCCTCCGGTCCAATTCCGGCTCACCGCTGGGCAAGCGTTCTCAACTCTCGACTGGCAAAAGATATTTTAATTCGAGCTTCGGCAAAGGTGGAACCTACCTGGCACGCTCGGTTCTCAGCCAGTTGGCGGCGCTATCGCTACACCCTTTATACAGACCCGACCCCTAATTTGTTTGTGCGTCCTTTTGCTTGGCACTGCTACGGGGCCCCTGTGGATGAATCTTTGATTCAGACAGCTTTGACACCGCTAATCGGGCGGCATCACTTGGCTGCTTTCCACCGCGAGGGTTCTGCCCGCCCCCATTCCTGGGTGGACGTGCAAGCGGCCGAGTGTCAGCGTTCTGGGCCTCTTATCTATATTGAGGTTCAGGCGAGCGGGTTTCTGTACGGGATGATGCGGCTGCTGGTGGGGTTGCTGGTGCAGGTGGGTCGCGGGGAAAGGCCGATCGACAATTTCACAGATATCTGGGTCAACGAACGCCGAGAAATGGTAAAATATGCCGCTCCCGCTCAAGGTTTGTGCCTGCTGCGGGTTGGCTATTCAGAATTTCCCTTTCCCCCAGAGGTCTGGTACGACACTCAGCCAAAATTAGTCATTAGTCATTAGTCATTAGTCATTAGTCATTAGTCATTAGGTAACTACTAATAAAAAACTAAGGACAACTAACAATTAAAAACTGACAACTGACAACTGACAACTGACAACTAACAACAGTTAACAGTTAATAGACAACTAACAACAAACAATGAACAAAACTTACGTCCCTACTCAAGACTCCCTAGAGCACAAGTGGTACGTGGTCGATGCCGCCGACCAGCGGCTGGGCCGTCTGGCAACTGAAGTTGCCATGTACCTCCGGGGGAAACACAAACCGACTTACACTCCTTCTATGGATACCGGCGACTTCGTAATTGTCATCAATGCTGACAAAATCGCTGTTACTGGCAAAAAACGCACCCAGAAAATCTACCGCCGCCATTCTGGAAGACCGGGCGGCATGAAAACAGAAACTTTTGCCAAATTGCAAGCACGTTTGCCCGAAAGAATTGTCGAAGAAGCTATACGGGGAATGCTGCCTCACACTTCTCTGGGCAGACAACTGTTTACTAAACTGAAGGTGTACGCTGGCCCCAACCACCCGCACCAAGCTCAAAAACCAGAAGAATTAATTGTTCACACGATTCCGGGAGGAAATGAGTAATGCAAGCAACAGATACATCCGGTCGCGCTGTGTACTGGGGTACCGGCCGCCGCAAGCGTTCCGTAGCGCGGGTGCGCTTGGTTCCCGGCACTGGCATACTGACTGTCAATGGTAAAGAGGGGGATTTGTACCTGCAATTCAATCCTACTTATTTGGCTCTCGCTAAGGCCCCTCTGGAAACTTTGGGTCTGGAAAATGAGTACGACATTTTGGTAAAAGTCGAAGGCGGTGGCTTGACAGGTCAGGCTGACTCGATTCGCTTGGGTGTCGCTAGAGCACTTTGTCAATTAGACCCGGACAACCGCAAGCCTCTGAAGACTGAGGGCTATTTGACTCGCGACCCGCGGGCCAAAGAACGGAAAAAGTACGGTTTGCGGAAAGCTCGCAAAGCTCCTCAATACTCGAAGCGGTAATCGAGGTTCGGCAGCGGATTGTGTAACGGATGTAACGGATGTAACGGATGTAATGGAAGTTCGGCAACGGATTTTTTAACGGATGTAACGGATGTAACGGATGTAACGGAAGTTCGGATTGACGGATTGACGGAAGAAGGAAGAAGGAAGAAGGAAGAAAGAAAAGGCAAGAATCATTCAGATTTTATCTGCCTTTTTTTCAAGTTTATTTCCGATTCCTGATTCCTGGTTCCAAAAGGTATAAGACAAAATTGGTACTGTTGTTGGTTTAGAAGTCCTGCGGCAGCTAAAATGGTTGTAAAGTCAAAAATTAGAGAGTAAAAAACAATGGCAAAAGATGGCATTCACCCTCAGTGGTATCCCGAATCTCAGGTTTATTGCAACGGGGAACTTGTGATGACTGTGGGTTCAACTAGACCAAAGCTTCAAGTTGATGTCTGGTCGGGAAATCATCCTTTTTATACTGGCACTCAGAAGATTATTGATACTGAAGGTCGTGTGGAGCGCTTTATGCGGAAATACGGCATGACCGAGGTAGAAATGCCGAAGGCAGATGCTTCCTCTGGACCGCTGAAAATGGAAGAGCCGAAAGCAGATGCTTCTAAGGCTGCTGGTAAAGGCAAAAAGAAGAAGTAGCCGGATTGTCATTTGTCCGCAGTTTGTTGAGAGTAGTTCTTTCTACTGGCAACTTACCGCCCTCGGATTTTAGATTTTAGATTGAAGACTTGCTACGGCTGGCAGTTTAGTTCGATCGAGTAGAGTTCGATCGACATTCTATCCTAACTGCTCTTGAGTTCTAAAATCTAAAATCTAAAATCTAAAATCTAAAATCGATCCGCCATCGGATTGGAGAGTTGAGATTGAAGACTTGCTACGGCTGGCAGTTGAGTTCGATCGAGATTCTATCCCAACTGTTCTTCAAATCTAAAATCTAAAATCGATTGAAAAAGGACAACTGACAATGGCTGAATCTTATTTGCTGGATAAATTGAAGTCGGTAGAGCAAACTTTTAATGAGTTGACTCGCCGCATGGCTGACCCGGATGTGGCTAGGGACAATCAAGAGTTTCAACGGGTAGCGAAAGCTCGATCGTCCTTGGAGGAAGTGGTCGATACTTTTGCTCTGTGGAAAACCACTCAGGAAGATTTGGTGGGCGCGCGACAGGTTCTCAAGGAAGCCGCAGGCGATCGAGATATGCAAGAAATGGCTGCGCTGGAAGTTCAGGAACTTGAGGCGAAGCTGGAGAATTTGGAAAGTCGTTTGAAGGTTTTGCTGCTCCCCCGCGACCCGAACGATGACAAGAATATTATGCTGGAAATTCGGGCGGGTACTGGCGGAGATGAGGCTAGTATTTGGGCGGGAGATTTGCTGCGGCTGTATTCCCGTTACGCTCAAACTCAAGGCTGGCAGGTGAAGTTGGTGAGCGAGTCGCTGGCGGAAATGGGCGGCTTTAAAGAGGTGATTCTGGAAATTACAGGCGACAGCGTTTATAGCAAGCTGAAGTTTGAGGCGGGAGTACACCGGGTGCAGCGGGTGCCGGTGACTGAGGCTGGCGGCCGGGTGCATACTTCGACGGCGACGGTGGCTGTGATGCCGGAGGTTGATGATGTGGAGATTCACATCGATCCGAAGGATATTGAGATGAGCACGGCTCGATCGGGCGGCGCTGGCGGTCAAAATGTGAACAAGGTGGAAACTGCTGCGGATTTGTTTCACAAGCCGACGGGAATTCGGATTTTCTGTACTGAGGAGCGCAGTCAGTTGCAGAATAAGGAGCGGGCGATGCAGATTTTGCGGGCTAAGCTCTATGAGATGAAGTTGCGGGAGCAGCAGGATGAGGTGAAGTCGCGGCGTTTGGCTCAGGTTGGTACTGGTTCGCGATCGGAGAAGATTCGCACCTACAACTATAAGGACAATCGGGCTACGGACCACCGTTTGGGGGAGAATTTCTCGCTCAATAGTGTTTTGGAAGGGGATATTGAGGGGATTATTCAAACTTGCATTTCTCAGGATCAGCAGGAACGTTTGGCTGAGTTGGCTGCTTCTACTAATTGATGGAGTGATGGGGGGCTAGGCGCATTGTTTGCTCAGCCTCAGTCCCCTTGTTACGCGGGAGATATGGTTGAGTAGGGCTTCCCAAATTGCGTCGGCGATCGCCACTGGATATTTGAAATGTTCGAGGTCGTATTGTACAATGACTTCTAGGGGTGCTAGGATTTGCTGGTTTCGAAAACTGGCAATTGCTGCGAGCGTCTCTTGTTCCCATCTGGCAAATAGTCTGTAGCTGAAAAAGGAACTGCATTTTTGTCCTTTCTTGTTCAGGTAAACGACTATTACTTGATGTTGTTTGGGGTAAACTTTGACTATGCGGTTGACGGGCATTCTCAGGGCTTCGGCTGCTTCTATTTTGGAGATTTGCCAGCACTGGGGTTTTAGCCAACCGGAGGCTGTAAGGCTTTGACGGGTGCGGCTGGGCTTGTGAGTTTTTAGATTGCGTCTCTTGGTCATTGCTATTTCTCCTAAATCGGTTTTCATTAAAATTAAAATTTTCAATGTAATTAAAATAATATCTGCTAAATCTTCTCCTGTCAAGCAAGACAGGTAAGTTTGTTGGTACACAAGTAAACTAGGAATTGTGGTTATCTCGTGGCTGATATCGTGGACGCAGAAGCTAAGAAAAAACTGAGTGAGGTTGTTAAATTAGCGCGGGGCTCGATGAGTCTGACTGCTTTTGGCAAGCTGTTGGGAGTTTCTGCTGCTTCTGTCTTGTATTGGGAAAAGGGGCAGGTACTTCCAGATACGAAAAATTTGACTCAGATTGCGACAAGAGCAGGCTTTACGATGGAAGAGCTCATGGCTCATCTTGAAGGCAAGCCGGTGCAGGAACCCGTAGATACTAACGATCTGCTGAAAAAAATTCAATGTATGCCAATTAGTGAGTTGGCAGTTATTGGTAGAGCCGTGATGGATAGACTCGCTGCTGCTGCTGAGTCTTCTGGGTAAGTACAGTTGATGTGGATCTATTTAAGGTACTATTAAAATCATAGTTGTTACTGATTGGTATACTTCTAATATTAGCAGCGATAAGTTAGCTTGTCAATAACAAGTG
This sequence comes from Microcoleus sp. OTE_8_concoct_300, assembly GCF_031383065.1. Classification (NCBI taxonomy): domain Bacteria; kingdom Bacillati; phylum Cyanobacteriota; class Cyanophyceae; order Oscillatoriales; family Microcoleaceae; genus Microcoleus; species Microcoleus sp. OTE_8_concoct_300. The sequence continues at coordinate 8,119 of NZ_JANMZH010000831.1, forward strand.
AAAAAATCATAAATTGAGAAGTAAACTTGTTAAATGTGGTTAAGTGGTAACTGCGATTGTGGATGCTGAAGGTAAGAGAAAACTGATCGAGATTGTTAAGTTAGCGCGTGGCGACCTCAGCCAGCGAGCTTTTGGCAAGCTTTTGGGCGTGTCATCGACTGCTGTACAGTTGTGGGAAAAAGGCCAGAGCATCCCGGATACGGAAAATTTGACTCAGATTGCTATTAGAGCTGGTTTCACACTAGAAGAACTTATAGGTCATCTCGACGGGAAGCCGATGCGGGAACCGATGGATACGAACGATATGCTTAAAAAAATTCAATGTATGCCGATCGCAGATTTGGCGGTAATTGTCCGAGCGGGCGTGGAGCGGCTGGCTAATGCTGCTGAGTCTTCAGGCAAGTACAGTTGAGCGGGTACGAGCCGATCGCCCTTAAAAATTTCCACCACTCGTGCATATCACAAATCGAGTAATTTGTCAAGGTAAAATCTACTTTGTTACGGAGTGCGATCGCCCGTATGCACTTACGCACTCCAAGCAAAGAAACCGGGTTTTTTGCCGAATCTGCGGGATACAACGCGTCTTATCGTAAAAAACCCGGTTTCTGGGCCCCTATGCGTAAGCCCTTATGAAAAAACCACTCGCCCTATCCCTGACTCAATATGTCTAAAAATTCTCGGACAATGCGATCGGGTTCTTCTGTGCATCTGTTAGCGTCGCAGTAGTGGATGATGCTGATACCGTGAGATGCAAACAGGCGATCGCGCGTTTCATCTTTTTCTGTATCGGGATGCCATATTTCGAGAATACCCCATTTGCCTTGGTGGAATATGAGGAAATCTGGTTCTTGGTTTTGTCGGCCTGCGGGTGTTGTGAGGCGGGCTTTGGAGTTGGGGAAGAATAGGGTGTTTGTGCGATCGAGCGCTTCGGCTATTTTTACTTGTTCTTGGCTGTGAAAGCGCAAATCATTCCAGTGATAAATCCGTTCTTTTTTGCTCGACAAAATTCCCTGGTTATGTGCGTCTTCAGCCTTGATAATTTCATCTGATACTGTATTATAATCAGATATATTTGCACCCTGTAAATCTGTTGACGAATCAGATTCACTTAAGTTTGCGAATGATACTCTGGCTCCCCTTAAGTCAGCACCGCTGAGATTAACTCCAATAACTTGAGTTCGATGTAATGTCACTTGATGTCGTCGCAAGTAGCGTTTTATAACTGCTTTAATATTGTTTTTTTTTACTTTTTCGTCAAAAGCTTCTGAGAGTAACTTCCAGAGTTTATAGCCAGCGGCTTTAATATATTCATCATCATATTTAGAAAATTTAGCAATTTCCTCATAAGACTGTCTGCCTTCCCAGCACTGTTTGAAGATTAGCTCTTGCACGTCGTTTAACTGTTCGTCATCCTCTAGAACTGTTTCGACAATGGCGAGAGCTTCATCCACAGTCATGGGTTAAATCCTCTTAAAGGTAGTGTCCGAGTTGAGGTTGCGATCGGAGGATGCTTGGGATTTTGCGTGTCCTTGCACCTTTCTGTGGATAGATTTTAGCACATCCGAGCCGAGGTCGCTACTTTTTATCACTATTTATCACTTTTTGTCGCTGGCAAAGCTGAGGTCGTGTTGGTAAAGTATTACACAAATAGCTAGTCCGTAGTGTTCTCCGGTAGCAATACACAATAATGAATAAGCAATTAAAGCTGATACTTCTAACATCTAGCATTATATGTACAGTGCTGTTTCCTTCGGCAAGCTGGGCGCGGACTGTCTTGCAAGAAATTCAGCAAACAGGAGTTTTAAAAGTTGGTATTAGAAAAGATGCTGTGCTTTTTGGCTATGAAGATGGACAGGGCTGGAAAGGCTATTGTACTACTTTTGCAGATGCACTAGCAAACAGACTCAGCCGACAACTAAACAGAAATGTTAATGTAGTGGCAGTCCGTTCTACTATTCAAAATCGCGAGGCGATCGTAAGGAACCCCACGCTTAAAAGCGGGGGCTTTTGGGAAGTCCGGCTCGTTCCGAGCGGTGCAAGAAGAAAGCCCGAACCTTACCAGAGACAGGATTAGACCTACGTTTTTTGAGTCACGATACCGGAAAATGCGACGCT
>NZ_JANMZH010000832.1:0-12089 GCF_031383065.1 Microcoleus sp. OTE_8_concoct_300
CTAAAATTCTTTTTTGTTGTTTCCTAATCTCTAGCAATACTTCTACAGATTCGGCAATCGTTATATGAGGACGGCCAGACATTTTAATGTTCTCCTTTACTTTTTATATAAGTCTATCACAACTTTATAAAAATGGTATAATTGCAGTTGCGGCTTATTGGCGATAGCTTGGGTAGATTTCATCTGGATTGTATGTGACATAATCGATTTTGCTAAATTCTCAGTTGAAATATTCTTGTTGCAAAAATCGTTTTCCGGGCAAAAAATTTTTAGATAATTAGGTGGAAATAAATCTCACGCAGCCAGGGCGCGTGCGTGAAACTGCTTTCTTCGCGGGCGTATATCCTCAACCTTACTCAACTTTTGCAATCTGGTCTGATACACAAGTGTTGAATCTTGTTAGAAAATTTTACGTCGTGTCCTCGGAAGGCGCGTATTTCGGCTATACCCAATAGCTATGGCTTTGAGGCGATCGCGATCGCAATCGTTCTCATTGCTTTTTGAGTTTTGCGTTTTATTTATATTAAGTTTTGCGTTTTTTTATATTAAGTTTTGCGTTTTTTTTGCTTAAAAAGTTTAAAGCCGAGTATGCTTAATTTTTAAATAACGTAATAAATGAGGTGAAAAAATTATATCAGGTCTTTGTGACTGAAAACTGTGCCTAAAGTAATAAAATCTCCAAAAATCTACTTGATCTGTGGGCTGCCTCGTTCGGATTCTACCTTACTCGGAGCCTTACTGCGACAAAACCCCCGGTTTCACGCCAGTATGTCTAGCCCTGTCGGCAGTGTGGTGAGTCGAATGCTGGAAGCGATGAGCGAAGACAATGAGTTTTCCATTTTTATCACCCCTGAGCAAAAACGGGCATTGACCTTAGCGATATTTTCAACGTTCTACGAGTCGCAAGCAGATAAAGAAGTCATCTTTATGGCGGTGACTCTAACGACAGTCTTATTGGAGGTAACGGTCAAGATTTACTTGTTGGTGGTGCGGGTAAGGATTTCTTCAACGGTGGCAAGGGAGATAATAACTTGGCTGGCGGGACTGGTAGCGATATCTTTGTGTTGGATAAAGCCGCAGGGCGGGAAACGATTACTTGAGTTTCAATCATATCATGTCCGGTCGAGCGACCGCGATTTTTGTAGGGGCTCGTGAGCAAACAATACCTGCCAATAATTGACCATCTCAAAAACCCGCCCCTACCGGAATATTATGGTTAATTGATCGGACATGATATCAGTTGTCCTTCTCTGGCAATCAGATTAGCTTAGGCAATCAAACTCTAGCGGTGCTGACTGGGTTTGATACTACAACGCTGACACAAAATAACTTTATCTGTGTTTAAGAATATTGGGTAGGCAAATGTTTGCCCACTCTACAAATTGGTTAGTTGCATCGACCTGCACCTTTGATGCATCGACCTGCACCTTTGTTGTATCCACGTACAAAAGTTAACTCAAAAAATACAAAACCATGAAGAAATTATTTTCAACTCTAACCTTGACAACAGCTACAGCTTTAACCATTGCGCTAACAGGAGGAGCAATAAGCAGTGACTCCGTTCTAGGACAGACATCTATTGACTTAGCGACGTTTCGTAGCGCTGCTGTGTCTAAACACAACACTTATCGAGCCACACATAAAAGCCCTAACATCACCATCAGTGATTCCCTAAATAGCAGCGCTCAAGCTTGGGCTGAGAACATTGCCAGTAGTGGACAGTTTCAGCATAGTACCAATCGCAACAATGTAGGAGAAAACATCTACGCTTCTTACACTACAGCGACTTCGATAGACCCAACTACCCTTGGTAACGGAGCAGTTTCAGACTGGTACAGCGAAGTTAAAAATTATAACTACGCCAGTCCAGGGTTTTCTGGCAATACCGGGCATTTTACTCAGGTAGTCTGGAAAGGCAGTACGCAATTAGGCTGTGGTGCAGCACAAGGCACTGCAACGATTCAAGGTACTACATATAACGCCTTCTATGTGGTCTGTCAGTACGCTCCTGCTGGTAATATGCAAGGGCAGTTTCCTGATAACGTGCTGCAACCGTAGAACTTGATCAAGTTTAAATTCATGGGTAAGCAAGTTCTAGTTTTTGCTTTGCAGTAACCCCATGTCACCTTTAATTGTGCCCAAATTAGAGATTACCTGCTCACCGGACTTTGTACCTTGGCTGCAAACCCAGTTTATAAGCCTTGCCTTCACTACTTATCAAACAAATCGCCTGTTTTTTTATCGGCTGTAATCAGCAAGGTAGAGTCGCAGCACACGAGCGGTTATTTGACAAACCAATGGGAATGTATGGGATAAATAACAGTCTGCTTGTTAGCACACGTTATCAAATTTGGCGTTTTGATAATTGTCTGGCACCAGAGGAGATTTATCAACAAAGCGATCGCCTTTGAGCACCGGAATGATATAGAGGACACGGGAGTGCCGTGTCCCTACCGCGATTTATTGTAGGGACACGGCACTGCCGTCTCGAAAGCTGTGGGTAATATTAATTCCGATGCTTGAAGATATCGGAATTTATCTAATATCATGTCCCATCGATTAACCATAAGATCCCGGTCGGGGCGGGTTTTTGAGATGGTCAATTATTGGCAGGTATTGTTGGTGAACCCGCCCCTACAAAAATCGCGCTCGTTCGACCGGACATGATATAAGCTATCAAACTTGTCTAAATTTTTATCTCAATTCCGTTTTGATTTTTGGTAATTATCGTGTCTAATTTTAGGTGCATCTTTAGGCATTTCCCGCATCAACTCTATTTCCCAATGTACTCAGAACTGGATCATCTGACGCTTGGAAGCTTTGCTAAAAATTTATTGACCATCTTGTTGGGTAAGTTTGATATCATCGAGCTAAACAGTGGGAATAGTAAAGTGAAATTCACTGCCTCGGTCTTTTCCTGGGGAATCTACCCAAATTTTACCGCCCCAACCGGCAACAATCTGCTTGCAAATTGCCAATCCCAAACCGGTACCGCCGGTGCTGCGGCGCAAAGCTCCTTCTTCTTGATAAAATCGATCGAACACTACTTTTAAACTATTCGCCTCGATTCCCCTCCCCGTATCGGCTACGAGCACTTCCACCATCTGAGAACCGTTACATTGAGCTTTAACAGTCACGCTTCCCTGGGGTGTCGTAAATTTGCAAGCGTTGTCTAGCAGTTTGGAGAGCACCTCCACCAACCACTCTCCGTCTGCTTGTACTAAAGGCAATTCTGCGGACACTTCGGCGATAATTTCCGGTAACTGTCGATCGACTCCGCCGCGCGATCGCACGCTGCTGAGGGCCAAATCAACGCATTCTTGCAGCGTCAGCGATTCTACATTCCATTTAACTCGCCCGCTTTCTAAATGAGAAAGAGTTAAGAAATCCTGCACGAGTTTCCGCATTCTATCGGCATCACCGAGGGCAGTTTCTAACATAATTTGCCGCAATTCTGGGGGCATATCTGGTTCGGAGTTCAAACTTTCTAGACACACTTGAATCGTAGAAAGCGGAGTCCGAAGTTCGTGGCCGGTGATGGCAATTAGATTGCTGCGAGTGCGGTCTAATGCTTCTAATTGTTGGTTTAGTTCTTCTAAATGAGCGTAGGTTTCGGCTTGAATTAAGGCTGCTCCGAGTTGGGTTGCGATCGCCTCTACTAAAGCAATTTCGTCTTCTTCCCAAGCCAAAGTCGATCGACACTGGTGCATTTCCACCATTCCCAAAACCCGCCCCTGATAAAGCACTGGCACCATTAACCAAGAGACAATTTGCCACTTTTTTACACATTCCCTCAGGTATTTTGTATTGACAATCAGGGGGTGTTGTGCTGTATCTTGGATGTAAACTCGCTCTTGCCGCGCCACCGCATCGATCCATATTTGATTTTCCTGCAAAAGCCAAGTCTGATTTAGTAGAGAACGAACACCCGGACGCAAAAACTCGCGATCGATTTTGACGGCAATATCTGCAGTCTTGCAGCGATAAATTAAACAGCGGCTTGCTGACAGGGCATTTCCCAGTTCTTGCACTGCTACCTCGACGATTTCTTGCGGGTTGAGAGACTGTCGCATTGCCGTTGTAATTAAGTTTACGAGGCGTTCTTTGCGTTCCTGGGCGGCGATGGCGGCGTATGCTTTGAGCAGTTTGTGCTGGCCGGCTTGCAAGTAGGTGACTAAGCGTTCGGCAAAAGCATCGCTCAATTTGGGATTGGGAATTTTTGAGTCTTTTGGCGCAGTTTTGTCGGGTTTGGCGGCTTTGTTCGCGGCGGATTTCCGAGTTTTTTTCGGTGTTTCGATCAGATTGTAGGTAGTTCGGGCTCGATCGATCTTTTCGGCCAATTCCGGGCGATATTTGACAATTTTATCGAGCAACAATGCCGCAGCCTTGCAGCTTACCTCGCGGTCGAAGGTCCAAATTCCTTCAAATCTGCGAGATTGATCCATCACCAGCGGCCCGCGCTCGTCCTGGTTTTCGATCGGCACAATTTTTTCTTGACAAATCAGGCAAGTTGAGTATTCTTGCCCCAGCACCACTAAGTGCCACTCTTTACTTAATCCGTCCTCCGGTGCAAACGCCACAGTTTCGTGACACTCCGAAGCATTTTTAAACTCAGTTTCCGGTGCAGCCAGCACGTATACCTGAGAGGACCGCGAGGCAATTCGTCGGTAGCGGTGAGCTTCCTGGCGGTAGAAGCGCTCTCGCTGAAAGCTGGCAATGACTAGCGGTTCGTCGGAACCCGCCAAAACCAAGTCTTCCATCGCGTGAGACAGGGCTGTCATGGAAGATTTGAAATAAATTTGTGCCCGCAGTTGGGGCAAAGCTTGCAGAAGTTCTGCCAGTAGTGAAATAGGGACGATCATCTAGCCTTAAACGTGCATTTTTGCCGATGACAAAACAGGATCGATAGGAAGTTTAGAGCGATCGCTTCTGAGTATCTGATATATTTATGCCTTATAACACGACTGTTTAAGTCATCAGAATTATGGGTTTGAAACCCCGTCCTTCTAGGACGGCTTTACATTGAATTGAATCCCCTTGCGGGGTTGGGGAGGTATGGTTGCCTCCCCGCCGGGATATGGTTGTCCCGTTCTCCTTTCGGAGTAAAGTTAGCTTCGCCAATGTTTAGTGAGCTTGTTAGGCTGAAAGCACCGTCCCAGTGACCTTAGGACTGTTTAACCCTCAGCGATAGAGCGGAAAACTAGCTTCGCATTCTCCGGTATCGTGACCCAAAAAACGTAGTCAGTTAAGACTTAGGCTGGTCAGAATGGCTTGTTAGATTTCTCCTTCAAGCCTCATGCCTGATAGCTGAGGTTCCTGACATCATGCTAGCCATATCATTTAGACGAATCTAAGCAGAGGTATGCCTCCAAGACCTTGAGTTCATCCCAAAGCCACCTGTTTTTACCTCTAGGTTTTGACGCCAACTCATCTATTCAGGCTTCGATTCGGGCGTTAGCACTCTCACCATTCAGACTTGTTAGGCACCGCTTGCGGATCTCTTGCATTATACTATTCTTGAGCTATTTGATATCAGTGCCATCAGTATCGGTTTTTGGCTCGGTTTTTGGCGATCGATCTGGCTAATCGGCAATTAAACTTTCAAAAATCACAAATAATTGGCCGTTACTTTTTAACTAACGGCCAATTATTTTGAGGACTTATATCCCATCTGGTTAGCTCACAAGGATAGCGAGCCCGCGAGCATCATCGCCATATCTTAAGCTTGCACTGCACTCGGAAAATCATTCTGATGCCAGCGGAAACGATTTTCACCAAAAGCTATGAAGAAAAAGGGTTTCGGACACCTAGCGTGTAAGTCAATTATTTTTTTTGAGGCATCGCGCCTGAGTATAAATGCTGCGGCTGTGGTTGTATCAGGCTAGTTCGCCCCCTTCGTCGTTGCCGCCCGGAGATGATTTGTAGAGAGCATCTAATTGTTCGCGGGCGTCTTGGACAGTCAGCGAACGCATCACTAACAGCGGCTCATTGACAATGTTTCCGTGTTCGTCTAAAAGTTCTGGATGGGGTACAGATTGAGAGCGAGGATAGGAGGCGTAGCGATTATTTGGTCTGAATTGTTGAGGGCGCTGGGACTCTATACCTACGGTGACTAGACTGCGGATTAAGTTACCGACTGCCACAAAGGCAAGAACGGTAAAAGCTAAAATATAAAGCAGGTGCAACATTATTTTCTCCTCCGGGCTAAACAGCCACACAGCAATTTACAAATGTGTTTCAGCAAGTAATAACTTATTAACTGGAAATCTGCTTGAGGTTGTCAAGTCAGCCGCCACATTTCCTGATGTTTGGGATTTGATGGCAACTTTGACTTGAACTCGCTTCTTTATTTTCCAGGGGGAGCTGACTGCAATGAGCGAAAGCGCGCCGATACTTGCCAGCATTCGGCGAGCAGTCTGTGCCAGGGCATCAGTGCTGTGGTTTCAATCCCAACTTGACCTCCAGTGGCAAAAAATAGAGCTTTAGCCGCGCCTACTTCTTGCTGAGCCTGTTTGACTCGCGCCAGCAAGTCTGATTGATCTTCGTCGCTCAGAAAGGGAATTTCCTCAGTTTCTAAGAGCTTTGTCGATCGCTCAAACCAGTAAGTGAAATCCTCTAACAGCGGTTCCAGTAACGCTTTGAGCAATTGTGATTCTGGCAAGTTGGAATTAAGCATGGATTAAAATTGGGTTATTTATCATTATAGTCTTAAACGGTCTTTACAATCTGTAACATTTTTTTAACAAAATTTCAAGAATTTAACAACAATTAGCAGGTGGGTGTGAATAAATTTAACTATGTCAGCAGCGATTTTTGAGTCGAAATCCCAAAATTCTGCAATATCCGCTCAGACTCGCTAGCAATAGCTCATAGCAGAAGGAAGTTCGGCAACGGATTCGCTTTCTTCGGATGTAACGGATGTAACGGATGAAAGGAAGAAGAAAGAAGGAAGAAAAAAACTATGCCCAATGCCCAATGCCCAATGCCCAATGCCCAATGCCCAATGCCCAATGCCCAATGCCCAGAATGACCTAATTTCCCGGAGTGTCCCGCAGCCGGAAGTCGGCGGTTGCTGTCGCAATCTGAGTAAGATAGAAGCAACTGCAACTAAATTAATTGCTAATTCAGCCGATGTCTAGCTCAGAATCCATGTCCGCTCCAGAAGAGTCCGTTAAAATTGAGTTGCCCCGCACGAGTGAGTCGGAATCACTAAAAAAAATTCGCCACACCACCTCCCACGTTATGGCGATGGCGGTGCAGAAGTTATTTCCCAAGGCCCAAGTAACGATCGGCCCTTGGATTGAAAACGGTTTCTATTATGACTTTGACACTCCCGAACCTTTTACGGAACAGGATTTAAAAGCCATTAAAAAAGAGATGATCAAAATCATCAACCGTAAATTGCCTGTAATTCGCGAAGAAGTCAGCCGGGAGGAAGCGGAACGCAGAATTAAGGAGATTAATGAACCTTACAAATTAGAAATTTTAGAAGGTTTGATCGAACCGATTACTATTTACCATGTGGCCGAGGAATGGTGGGATTTGTGCGCCGGGCCTCACGTAGAAAATACCAGTGAGTTGAATCCAAAGGCGATCGAACTAGAAAGCCTAGCAGGAGCATATTGGCGCGGGGACGAAACCAAAGCTCAGTTACAGCGCATTTACGGCACTGCTTGGGAAACCCCCGAACAATTAGCAGCCTACAAACACCGCAAAGAAGAAGCCCTCAGGCGCGATCACCGCAAACTTGGCAAAGAATTAGGCTTATTTATTTTTGCCGATGCGGTGGGGCCTGGTTTGCCGCTGTGGACGCCAAAAGGCACTGTTTTGAGAAGTATTTTAGAAGATTACTTGAAACAAGAACAAATCAAGCGTGGCTATTTGCAAGTTGTGACTCCCCACATTGCCAGAGTCGATTTGTTCAAAATCTCCGGTCACTGGCAGAAATACAAAGAAGATATGTTTCCGCTGATGGCAGAAGATGAGGAATCGGCAGCAAAGGAACAGGGTTTTGTGATGAAACCCATGAATTGCCCTTTTCACATTCAAATTTACAAAAGCGAATTACGTTCCTATCGAGAATTGCCGATGCGCTTAGCGGAATTCGGCACGGTTTACCGCTACGAACAATCGGGAGAATTGGGCGGTTTAACGCGGGTGCGCGGCTTTACGGTGGATGATTCCCACTTATTTGTCACGCCGGAACAGTTGGATCAGGAATTCTTGAATGTGGTGGATTTGATTCTGTCAGTCTTCAAGAGTCTGCAACTGAAAAACTTTAAGGCGCGTTTGAGTTTCCGCGATCCGAACAATTTAGAGAAATACATCGGTTCCGATGAAGCTTGGGAAAAGGCTCAAGGTGCAATCCGCCGCGCGGTGGAAACTTTGGGAATGAATTATTTTGAGGGAATTGGGGAGGCGGCTTTTTACGGGCCGAAACTCGATTTCATTTTCCAAGATGTCTTGGATAGAGAATGGCAATTAGGAACTGTTCAGGTAGATTACAATTTGCCAGAACGTTTTGATTTGGAATACGTCGCTGAAGACGGCACTCGCAAGCGCCCGGTGATGATTCACCGTGCTCCTTTCGGTTCTTTGGAACGCTTAATCGGGATTTTGATCGAGCAGTATGCAGGGGATTTTCCGCTGTGGTTGGCGCCGATTCAGGTGCGGTTGTTGCCTGTTAGCGCGGAGTTTTTGCCGTTTGCTAAGGAAGTGGCGGCGAAGATGAAGGCGCTCAATATTCGCGCTGAAGCTGATGAGGATAGCGAGCGTTTGGGTAAGTTGATTCGCAATGCTGAGAAGGATAAAATTCCGGTGATGGGTGTTGTGGGTGCTAAGGAGGTTGAGGCGAATAGTTTGAATATTCGGACTCGGGCTTCTGGGGAGTTGGGGGCGATTTCGGTTGAGGAAGTGATGAGGAGGTTGCAGAGGGCTATTAGTAGTTACGGGGATTTTTAGGTGATTTTAACCGCAGATGCACGCGGATTAACGCAGATGGTAATTTGGATTTATCTGCGTTTGTTTGCGTTTATCTGCGGTTAGGAAGTCTGCGATTTGTCTATAGGGAATGTAGCGCTAATGAGGAAGTGATTGGGAGGTTGCAGGGGGCTATTAGTAGTTACGGCAATTTTTAGGTGATTTTAACCGCAGATGCACGCGGATTAACGCAGATGGTTATTTTGATTTATCTGCGTTTATTTGCGTTTATCTGCGGTCATAAAGTCAGCGATTTGTCTATAGGGAATGTAGCGCCAATATCGCCCGCATATAAATTGCTGAGATATAATTAGATGACGTAGAGTGGCAATAAAAAGTAATGGCAGATATTCAAATCAGCGTCGAAGGACGAGATGCAGTTGCTGCTACAGAGGAACTGTTTGCGATTTCTGGCTTGTCGGGAAATTGGGAAACAATCGGGGATGATGAGAAAGAGCCAATTTTAACAACTATTGGCGCTATTGTGGCTGTTGTTGGCGGAACTGTAGCAATAGCAGAACAAATTCGCAAGTGGTATCAAGAATATAGAAAAGGCGAGTCTGGCAAAAAGATTGATAAAGTTTTGATTGTTGGTCGGCGCGGACGGCGGTTGCTGTTGGAAAATGCTACGATCGAGCAAATTAAGCAAATCCTGGACGAATAAACCATTTAGGACTTATCCACGGGTGGTCAGAAACCGGGTTTTTCCGAAAATACTTCGCTGTAATTCGCAGATTTGCTCAAAAACCCGGTTTCTTTGGTCGATTTTTAGTAATCGGGAGGGAGAGATATCCGAACCAGAGGGGAAAATACCCGCAAACAAGAAAAACAAAATGGTATTTACCTTTAAGCTTATTCAAAATAAGACTTATAAATATGAAAATCCTACACCTCGACCTCAAGAGTATTCAAGATAATTATGTTGAATTTCGCTATTTTTTAGACAATCCCAATCCTTATGAATCGCAGCGACTGTGTCTGACAGAAATTGCCGATTTAATTACATCTGCCGAACGAGACTATTATGTGGCTCTACCAGTACCCTATCCTGAGACTGGAAAACGTTTATTTGACTGGCTTGATGGCACGGAACGCCTGTTTTCTCGGAAAATTGCAGAGTTGGGTAGAGAAAGCATTATTTTAGCCATCGCTACGGCAGAAAGACTCGCTCATTTGCCTTGGGAAGTGCTGCACGATGGCCAGAGTTTTTTGGTAGCAAAGCCCCAGCCGATTGTGCCGGTTCGCTGGATGTCTTCGGACAGCATTAAAAAGTTGTCAGTTGATGAAGCCGCGCCGGAAAATAGAGCGCTGAATCTCTTATTTATGGCAGCTTCGCCGCTGGATGTAAAAGAGGTGCTGGATTTTGAGAAGGAAGAAGGATTGATTCTGAAAGCAACAAAGGATGCGAGGCAAGATTTAGCGCTAATAGTTGAAGAAAGTGGCTGTTTGACGGAATTGGGATATTTAATTGATAGTCATGACAAGGGATTTTTTGATGTTTTCCATTTGACAGGTCATGGTACTATTAATGATAGCGGTGAACCGCGTTTTTATACCGAAACAGAGACTGGTAAACATTATCTAGCTAGCGGTCAAGATATCGCTCATTCATTGAGATTTCGTATTCCAAAACTACTATTTATGTCGGGTTGTCGGACGGGACAGCGTGGCAAATCGGGGTTGATTCCTTCCTTGGCTGAAGAGTTGCTGAGTTTCGGCGCTAAAGCTGTTTTGGGTTGGGGCAAAAAGGTGAGAGATGAGGATGCGACGGCGGCCGCAGCAGCGCTATATAAGAGTTTGGCGGCAGGCTACGAATTGACGCAGGCTTTGGGTGACACTTATCAAGCTTTAATTGCTCACAAGGCGCGAGATTGGCATTTGTTGCGGCTTTATGTAGCGGGAAATATGCCGATCAATTTGGTTACGACTGTGAGGACTCGCGGGCGGAAACGCGCACCGAAACCGACGGTTACAGAGCAGTTTTTGGATGCTGCGGGGCAGCAGGTAAAAGTCCCAACTCGCGAAGCTTTTGTGGGACGGCGGCGGCAAATTCAAAACTGTTTGAAAGCATTAAAATTTCCCTCGGATCAAGTGGGTGTTTTGATTCACGGCATGGGAGGTTTGGGTAAGAGTAGTTTGGCTTCTAGATTGTGCGACAGATTGACGGAATTTGACAAGATTGTTTGGTCTGGAAAAGTTGATGAAGCAAGTTTGCTGAGTAAGTTGGGCGACAAGTTACTGAGGTTGCAGCGAGAAGCTTTGCAGCGAGATGATGAGGAGTTGAAATATCGCTTGCGCGACCTATTTTGGGCTTTGGAAGAAATGGCAGAGTCCTCGGATAAAACGGGTTCAGGCGGGAATGGGAAGCCGTTTCTGTTGGTTTTTGATGATTTTGAAAATAATTTAGAATCGCGACCAAATAGTGGCGATTATGTGTTACTGCCGGAAATGGCAAGGATTTTAGAGGCTTTGGTTTGGGCAATTCAAGAAACTGATGCGCCTCACCGTTTAATTCTCACTTGTCGTTACGATTTTGATTCGCGGCTGTTGCGGGATTTCTACAAGCAGTCTTTGGATGGTTTTAAAGGCGCTGATTTGCAGAAAAAATGCAGTCAGCTTAAGGCTTTTGCGCCAGGATCTAAGGTGGATGAAAAATTGAAATTGCCAGCACAGAATTTGGCAGATGGAAATCCTCGGTTGTTGGAACGGTTGAATTTGGTGTTGCTAGATGAACAACTGGATGTAACTGCGATTTCGGAACAAATCGAGAAGACAACTGCGGAGTTTCGCAAAGATATTTTGAATCAGGAATTCTTGAAGCAGCTATCACCTGAATTGACAAATATGCTGGAGTTGGCATTAGTTTATCAGTTACCGGTGCCGAGGGAAGCGATCGCGGCGGTGTGTACCAGTATTGTCGATCTTGACAAAAATATCAACCGCGCCATAGCCTTGGGCTTGTTAGAAGTTAGTCCAGATTCATCGCTGCGAGTGCCCCGGATTTTGTCGCTGAATTTGCCGGAGGATAGCGAAGGTTTGCATCGACAAGCGGCTGAGGTTTTGTATCGTCTCTGGTGGGAGGAAGCGGAATCTTCTACCGAGGAACAGCG
>NZ_JANMZH010000833.1:0-1383 GCF_031383065.1 Microcoleus sp. OTE_8_concoct_300
CTAAAATTCTTTTTTGTTGTTTCCTAATCTCTAGCAATACTTCTACAGATTCGGCAATCGTTATATGAGGACGGCCAGACATTTTAATGTTCTCCTTTACTTTTTATATAAGTCTATCACAACTTTATAAAAATGGTATAACTCATAATTTTGCCTGGAATATCATTATACTATGTATTTGTGTAATTAATTCTGTCTGACTACTTATAACCACATTTTTTGGCGTAGCGGGCGGCTCAACTATTGAAATTGAAGAATTCGCACGCAAGGCAGACAAGGCAGCCGTAAAGTTTTCTGCACTAATCACGCAACTGGTTGAACAACGCCGTCGGCAACCGGGAACTGACATGATTAGCCTGCTGAGTGTGGCCTACCAAGAGCAGGGATTTAATTTTGAGGAACTCCCATCTGTATGCATTCAGATCTTAGCTGCAGGTCTTTTGACCACCACAGACCAGATTGCCAATGGGGTGAATGCACTGCTGTCTCATCCGGACCAACTGCAAAAACTGAAAAAAAATCCTTCTCTGATCCATAGCGCTGTCGAAGAAATGATCCGTTTCGATACCTCGGTTCCTTTTTTCTTTCGGATTGCCAAACAAGATCTGACGATTGGCGGTAAGCAGATCGCGGCGGGTAGCGCCATCATACTGGGGCTTGGGGCGGCGAATCATGACCCCGAGAAGTTTGAGGAACCGGAGGTTTTCGATATTACACGCACGCCCAACGAACACCTTGGGTTTAGTTCAGGAATTCACTTTTGTCTGGGAGCCGCTTTAGCTCGTATGGAGTTAACTATTTGCTTGACCGCATTACTTAGAAGACTACCAAATCTGTGCTTCGATCCGGATAAGCAAGCTATTCCAACAAAACATTCAATGCTGATTTTGAAGGGGTTCGATTCGCTACCCGTAAAGTTCGACGCTTGTCTTAAGTGATACCATCATCCTTAAATAAGAATGAATAGCAATATCAGCACAGGCTCAACAATCAAGGTGAATGAAGCATCCCTATCTCGTTTACCTGGAAACATTCGCATACCCAAGTACG
Source organism: Microcoleus sp. OTE_8_concoct_300 (assembly GCF_031383065.1). NCBI lineage: Bacteria > Bacillati > Cyanobacteriota > Cyanophyceae > Oscillatoriales > Microcoleaceae > Microcoleus > Microcoleus sp. OTE_8_concoct_300. Next base: position 1,051 of record NZ_JANMZH010000833.1, read on the forward strand.
ATCGCCATCAAATTTCTAATGGAATTGTGCCTATTGGGGTTGGTGGATTTGATCGATCGCACCAAGCGCTTTATCTCGATGATTATTTCCATCAGAATCCTGGTAGGGATTGGGGAATCTGTGGTGTGGGATTGCTGGACTATGACTATGACAGGCGGATGCGGGATGCGCTTCAATCCCAAGATTGTTTGTATAGCTGACAAAAGTATAGTCATTTATAGACATGGGAGGCGTCAAGTCCCTCCCCCTTCACTTTCACTTCGAGCGGATTGACCCGCCTTGGCTGAACTACGCAGCTCTCTATCCCATTGCTGAACGCATTTGGGATTGCTT
>NZ_JANMZH010000845.1:0-1627 GCF_031383065.1 Microcoleus sp. OTE_8_concoct_300
CTGGTGAGTGTAAATCCAAAGACCGCTGTTAGATCCTCCTACAGATAACAGCAGTCTTTTGGAATTTACGGGCATTTGGTTAGTTTAAATTCTCGCCGCACAACAAAAATGTCATTACCAAAAGCCATTTAGACACTCCAATCGTCTGGGAAAATTGGGGAAGTTGTGACTTGTTCGGTGTGTCCAGACCACCGAGCAGTCGCGCAGCAGTGCCCCTAAGCGAATTAACAGCTAGGGCGAAATCAAAATGCTGGAAAGTCGTAGTTAATCTAGTGTCTCTAGCACTGGGTTAACTTTCAACACCAACGTTAAGTCTTGCGATCGTCCGGGGGGACAACCCTCTGTAAATGTCATAATTTTTGAGCTCCAAGCGTTGTTATAGAACGTGTTGGGGAAGTCGTGACTTGGCTAGCGGGTCCAATCGCTGGTCAGTCGCGCAGCAGTCTTCCTTAGTTACTTACCATTGCAGTATTGCAATCACTTTGTCAAGGTATTGCTGTAAAATTTTGTCGCCTCAGCTTTTCAAAATTTCTAAGATGGCTTCCAAGTCTGACAAGTCGGTTTTTGATTTTTTGCGTCTGGCTCGGAGCTGACTGAGAATTGTGGCCGCATCGGGTGTTGGTTTGCCGGAAAGTGTGGCGGCCGGAGCAGAATTTTGCTTTAGCTCGGAAAGTTCGGCCTCGATGTCCTCCCGATCGGCGCACTCTGTCTCAAGTTGCGATCGCAGTTTCACCAATTCTTGTTTAAGTAATTCTTTTTCACTTGCAGAGTTACCTAACTCGATATGTAACCGCTGATTTTCAGCCCGTACCGTTTCTATAAACGGTAAAAGCTCGCTATCTGGTTGTTGCGGTATGTTCGCGCCATCGGCTTCTATCCCAGTCCGTACCGTTTCTATAAACGGAGGAGAGGGACTTTCTACCATTTCCATAAATGGCTCGTTGCTGGATGCTAGCGCTTCTAAATAATCATTCCGACTCACCCCCGCTTTCTCAGCTACAGTAGCCAACCAGTGCCAGGCGTCATCTGTGAGATTGACCGATCGGATTTTGCGGGGAGCTTCTGATTTAAATACAAACTTGCCCAATCTGTCCCGTACTTTGTTACTCATTGCCGTTTCCATAAATGGCTAGCATCTCTATCTAACCATTTCCATAAACGGGAGTCAAGCGCTTTGACTTACCATTTCCATAAATGGGTAGCAACTGCATTTACCATTTCCATAAATGGATAACACCCCCTATTTGACCATTTCCATAAATGGGTAGCAACTGCATTTGAGGACTGGATTAACCCCAGCATGGGTAACTCAAGCTTTAGGTCGTTAGATCGGTGTAAGACGTTGTAAGACACTATAGACAGTTGTAGACAGTGTATACAGTGCCAGAATTTAGTGATCGCTAATCGTGGGCCGGGGGGACAGCTAAGCGTGGCACGTCCCCCCGGCCGCGTCAGGGGTGCGCCGCAGGCCCGCAAGGTCAAAACCACCGGGTCGAGTGATACCCGGTAAACATCCCACAAAAACACAAAACATGATATACTTTCAAATTTCAAAAATTTAACCCAAAAAACTAGGTTAAGCAGCCGATGAAATTTTTCGAGTGGCAGCTCGTCCGCTGTAGAGGTT
>NZ_JANMZH010000870.1:0-5415 GCF_031383065.1 Microcoleus sp. OTE_8_concoct_300
TAAGAGCCGAAGCTGGATTAATAGAGGGGTAAGAGGTCGCGATCGACCTCTTTTTTGTTTGTTATGATTTGAGCTAATAACTAGACCTCTTGCAAAAATAACTAGGACGGGCTCTTCGGCCCATCCCACAAGAAAAAATAACTCTTGTGGGATGGGCCGAAGAGCCCGTCCTAGTTATTTTTGCAAGAGGTCTAGTTATTAGCTAAAATCATAACAAACAAAAAAGAGGTCGATCGCGACCTCTTACCCCTCTATTAATCCAGCTTCGGCTCTTAAAGTAGACCTGTATTAGCTCCGGGCTTACCGGTAGCCAGTTGCACTTTAATAATTCTGCCGCCCATTTTCATAATTCTTTGCTGTTCCCGGAACCAGTTGTCGTAAGGAACCAGCTTAGTAAAATAGGTATTTTGCAATTCGCGCTGAGTGCGGATGCGAGTTTGACTGGGGACGCAAGCAGTCACCTTAAACATTCTCATGGGAAACTAACTCCTGAGTAGGTTTACAGATTTTTAGATGGATTTTTTAAAGATTGAAGGCAGGGAGTTAGGAGTCAAAACTAGCTCGTTAAAACTCGTCGGGCTTTCTCGACCAGCCTTTGACGGTCTAGCAATCACTCTCAACTTCCCTGACCTCTTTTCAAAGCCAAAGGTAACAAGTCCAAAGTTAAAAGTTAAAAGTTAAAAGTTAAAAGTTAAAAGAGGCAAGAAATAAATCTTTTTTCTTTTTCCTTCTTCTTTCTTCCTTCTTTCTTCTTCCGACTTCTATCGGACTGAAATCTGTTACATCCGTTACATCCGTTACATCCGTTACAGAATCCGTTGCCGAACTTCCTTCTTCCTTCTTCCTTCTTCCTGAGTCTTAGCTCAAGCCAGAGCAGATGTAGTCGAAATAGACGCCCATTTCTTTACCAGCGTCAGAACCGACCAAACCAGCGGTGACTTCTTTCATTGCTTGGATTGCTTGTACGGTAGAACCGATGGGCACGCCCAAGGAGTTGTAGGTTTCTTTCAAACCGTTGAGCACGCGCTCATCGAGGATGGAAGGGTCGCCAGCTAGCATGGCGTAGGTGGCGTAGCGGAGGTAGTAGTCCAAGTCGCGGATGCAAGCTGCATAACGACGAGTGGTGTACATATTGCCGCCGGGACGAGTTACGTCAGAGTACAACAGAGACTTAGCAACTGCTTCTTTAACGATTGTAGCTGCATTGGCGCTGATGGCTGTAGCGGCGCGGACGCGCAGTTCGCCAGAAGCAAAGTAGTTCTTGAGCTTGTCTAGAGCGCTGATGTCGAGGTACTTACCTTGAACGTCAGAGGAATTGATAACGGCGGTAATTGCGTCTTGCATGGTTGTCTTGTTTCCTAGAAAGTGGCTGAGTCAGTCCAAATTTGGAGCTAGAATTTGGGATTTGGGATTTGGGATTTTAAGATTTTTAAGTGGCCCTTTATCTGCAAAAGCTTTTAGCTTGTTACCAGTAACGCCCAATTCTTCAATCTAAAATCGAAAATCTAAAATCGAAATTCCTTACTGCATCGCACCGATAACGTAGTCGAAGTAAGAGGAAGCTTCGGAAGCGTCTTCTCCAGACAGCAGCGAACTTGCTGCACTTTTCATAGCGCGAATGCCTTCGGCGACGGCTTCAATCGGGGTGCCGAGAGATTTGTACATTTCGCGGACGCCGACAATACCGATTTCTTCGATCGGAGTAATGTCGCCAGCTACGATTCCGTAGGTGATCAAACGCAGGTAGTAGTCCATGTCGCGCAAGCAAGTTGCGGTCATTTCTTCGCCGTAAGCGTTGCCGCCGGGAGAAACAATATCAGGGCGCTTTTGGAAAAGTTGGTCGCCTGCTGACTTGACGATACGTTCGCGGGATTCGCTCAAAATTTGGGCGATGCGGACGCGGCGTTCACCAGAGGTGACAAAGCTCTTGATCCGATCTAATTCACCTGGGCTCAAGTAGCGAGCTTCGGCGTCTGCGTTGACGATTGATTTGGTGACGATACTCATCTTGTGTGTACCCGCTGGATATTTTGCTATATGAACTGCTGTGCGCTGAGCTAGCGAAGGCGGGCGCTTGCGTCCCGTATCTTTCCTGCTCAGGCAGGAGCTTTGACGGGGAAGGCTGGACTTTCCACAGTCAGCAACTGTTGAAGTTGTTGGCGGGTGACTGCCTTCGGTGCTTAACGGCGCTGATTCTTCACGCCGGTGCGGTTGTGAGTGCTCGCACTAAGCCTGTCGCTTACAATACCACAAATGACTGATGCGATCTTTAATTTACGATCGAGATTGCAGCAGGCCACTTAGTGGCGATCGAGTGACTGTCCGGCAGTTAGTAAGGATATTGCTCCTCTGACACAACTACCTCTCGCAAGTATTTTGAGGCATTATGTTCACATTCTGAGTGTTACTGTAATAGTTTGTAATATTCCTTTTCATATTTGGGCCCTGCCTTGGGTCTGATAAGTTAAACTTTTACAGGAAAAAACTAACTCTAATTAGCTCGCAGCAAGGGTTGCAGGCGATCTATGCCTCGCGGGGGAGTTGTGACGGGCGAGGGCGCGAGGTTCAAAGGCTTGGCCCTGAGAGGGAGGGAAGCGGGAGATGGGGAGAGACAGCGGGGAGACAGGGGGAGATGTGCGATCGTCTCACACTCACATCTTGCACCATTCTCAAGAACAGGCAAGATGCCTGTTCCACAAAGAGTAGATTTTCTTGTGGGGTGGGCATCCTGCCCGCCCGTGAAAGGCTTATTAACAATAGTGCCAGATATCAGATCGTCGGAAATCGTGACTTTCGAGCTTGTAGCTAGATTTGAATCTCACTTTTAATCTGGTGCGCCGTGAAAAGAAATCTATCAGCCCTTAAAAAAGCTTTGCAGTTTGGCATTAGCGGTGCCGTCGGCGGTTTCGTCGGCAATCTAATCACCGAACCTTTCGTACAGCGACTCACTGGTTCGGCATCTTTTTTTGACAGTGTATTGTCCACAGCTCGCTGGTTTGGGTTGGTAGGCGGTGGCATTGCTACTGCTATCATGTTCGGCTATTATTACTATATCAAAGGCAAGCCTCAAATTAAACAGGCTTTAAAAAATGGCGGATTGTTTGGTTTAATAGCAGGAGCCATTTCTGGGGCGATCGCCGAAGCTATTTACAGCGGGATTGGCGACGGAGACAACGAATTATTGCGAGTAATTTGCTGGGGAATAGCTGGCAGTTTGTTAGGACTTGGGCTTGCACAGCGGATTCCTAATTTGGGAGCGCTTCGCGGCATGGGAGGCGGCGGTGTTGGGGGTGTGTTGGGCGGCTGTTTGTTTATTCTGTTTGCTTACAATCTATCCGGTACGGCGGGACGTTTAGCTGGCTGTGCTGCGATCGGTTTTTGGATTGGAATTATGCTAGTTGTAGCCGAAACTTTGTTCAACAAAGCTTGGCTGGTAATTAGTTACGATACCGGAGCAAATCGCACTCTCACTCTGGGTTCGGAACCGATCACTTTTGGCAGTGATGAAAATTTGTCTATTATCTGCATTCCTCATGTTTCGCCCTTGGCGATGCGGTTTCAATTGCAAGCAGGTCAAATTGTTTGCGAAAATGTTGATAGCGGGGCGGTGAGTTATTTGCGATCGGGCGACCAAAAGAAAATCGGCAACTGTACAATTACAGTAGGAAACTCTGACTTGCCCGCTGCAACTTCTGTTCAGGTTCCGCCTGCTATTAGATCGGAAAAATCCGCAGCCGATTCTTTTACCAGCGGTCGATTTTTTCTGAGATTAGGCAGTCGAGTTATTCCTCTGACTGCGGGAACTCAACTATTCACCTCTGACATACCGAGTTTAACAGCTACCGCCTCTAACGGTGTTGTCGCTACTGTCAATTCTCGATCGAGAGATGAGCTTTCGTTAGAATTGACAAATTTGTGCGATCGCGCTTGGTGGGCTACAGACATTCAAGGCGATCTAAAAATGGTAGAACCTGAAACTCCCCTGACTTTGACGGTGGGAACTAAAATCGAATTCGGTGAAATTGACGGCGAGATTATCTAAGTAAGCGAGTACAAACAGAGATATTGCACCCTTGTCAATAAACCTTTCATGGGCGGGCTCTCCTGCCCACCCCACAAGAAAATTTACTCTTTGTGGAAGGGGCGGGCTCTTCGGCCCACCCCACAAGAAAATTTACTCTTTGTGGAACGGGCATCTTGCCCGTTCTTAACAGGATATCCGGCCCACCCCACAAGAAAATTTACTCTTTGTGGAACGGGCATATTGCCCATTCTTAACAGGATATCCGGCTCACCCCACAAGAAAATTTACTCTTTGTGGAACGGGCATCTTGCCCGTTCTTAACCAGATATCCGACCCACCCACAAAAAAATTTACTCTTTGTGGAACGGGCATCTTGCCCGTTATTAACAATAATTCAAGCAGAACTGCCGCTAACTCCAGTAATTACAGCCGCACCAATCAAATGAGCCAAACGCAAAGCTTCAGGAACTTTACCAGTGTCTGTCAAACGCTGGAGCACCCTCGCTATTACTTCTGGTTGTTCGCCGCACACTTGAAAAAAGAAAGGTTCAAAAGCGTAAATTCTACCAGCGCGGCGCAACAATTCTAAACGGTATTCCGAGTCGGGTAAATGGCGGAGGGCTTTTTCAACAGCAGCTAAATCTGGTTGGCGGCGCATGACAGCAACGCAAGGAATTTGCAGCCGCGATGCTAACTCGGGAAGGTCAATAATATTGAAGCCGCCGAAAGCAATTCCGTCTAGCAAAACCAGATGCAATTGCGGCAGAAATTTGCCTCCGAGGAGTAGCCCAGAAATAGCATCCGTGGCATCTAATCCGTCTCGGAGGACTTGTCCCCACACCATTCCTTCAAATCGAGTTCCCCCGCAGACTATGCCCGCGATCGACACCAGACTGCCGCTTGTACGAGAAAACGGAGCGTCGTCAAAGCCAATAACCTTAATTGTGCGATCGAGCCTCAGCAAATCTGCCAGTTTCAAATTTTGGAGTTCCCTAAACTATATTTTTTGAGCTTAATTTTAGTTTTACATACTATCATATAATTTAAAGACATCATTACTAAAAAAGTTTTAGACAATTGACCAAAAAATACGTAGCAGCCATCGACCAAGGCACGACTAGCACCCGATTTATGATATTCGATCGCGCGGGACAGATAATTTGCAGCAACCAACAAGAACACCAGCAAATTTATCCGCAACCGGGATGGGTTGAACACAATCCAGAGGAAATTTGGGAACGCACCCAAAGCGCGATCGCAACTACACTCGCAATCGGCAATATCGACCCGAAAGATATTGCAGCCCTCGGGATTGCCAACCAGCGCGAAACTGCAATTGTTTGGAATAAACAGACGGGAAAAACTTACGGCAACGCGATTGTTTGGCAAGA
>NZ_JANMZH010000897.1:0-1126 GCF_031383065.1 Microcoleus sp. OTE_8_concoct_300
TATCTGCGTTTATCTGCCTTGAATCTGCGGTTGACATATTAATAAAAAAATTATGCAATAAATCTAATAACCAATAACCCAAAAAAATATGAACCCAGAACCAGAAATTAGCCGCCTGTTAGATGTGATGCCCGCTTCCGGTCGCATGATGTGTAAAATTATTAATAAGCCACAACAATCAACGGTAATTGACTGCGATTTTCCTTTGCCTTGGCATCAATCTCGCCCGATTTATATTAATTTTGATTTGTGGCGGCTGCTATCTAAGCCGCAGCGGGATTTACTGCTATTGCGGAATGTAAGTTTTTTGTGCAGTTTTAAGTGGTTTAAACCGGATATTTATCAAGGTGCAGCTCTGGCGGGAATTGTCGGGACTGTTGTAGAATTGTTGCAGGCAGATGCGATCGGCACTGCGATCGCGGGCGGTTTGACGGGACTCGCCATGACTCGAATTTGGCGCGACAACCGCAGTTCCCAAGTAGAGTTAGATGCTGACGAAGCGGCGATTAGAGTCGCTCTCAGGCGCGGTTACAACGAAGCGGAAGCGGCCGGACATTTGCTGGGGGCGATCGAGGCTGTGGCGCAAATTGAAGGGCGCAGTTTGGATTTTAATGAGTTGATTCGGTGTCAAAACTTAAAGGCGATATCGGGTATTTCGACCGTGGGCGTGCCCGATAGTGTCAGGCAAGATTAGAAAATACTATTTCACAAACAATCCTGTGTTCGGCAGCCAAAGGACACAACAGTGTTTATTGGTGTCAACTTAAGACCCAAACCCGTGAGAAATCTCGCTTTTAACCGAGTCTAGATCCCCCTAAATCCCCCTTAGGTCGGGGGACTTTGACAAGATTCCTGTCCCCCCCTTATTAAGGGGGGCTAGGGGGGATCGAGCCTTATGAGAAATCTCGCTTTTAACCCAGTCTAGATCCCCCTAAATCCCCCTTAAGAAGGGGGACTTTGAGCAAGTTCTTGTCCCCCCCTTATTAAGGGGGGCTAGGGGGGATCTAGCCTTATGAGAAATCTCGCTTTTAACCGAGTCTAGATCCCCCTAAATCCCCCTTAAGAAGGGGGACTTTGAGCAAGTTCTTGTCCCCCCCTTATTAAGGGGGGCTAGGGGGGATCGAGC
>NZ_JANMZH010000365.1:0-21343 GCF_031383065.1 Microcoleus sp. OTE_8_concoct_300
AGAAGTTTAGAAAATCTTAAGGTTCTGATTTAATTTGCTTAAATGTGGTTAAAGTTAATGATTTTTAAAAGTTTTTTTTAGTTATTTAGTAATGCACAAATTTAGGTGTTTGTCAAATTAATTTAGATGCGTTTACCCTGGGGCAAATTATTACTCAACAGTGATTAGCAAAGAAAGCTTTTCAAAAGTAGACAATCTAATCTATGACAAATTAAGAGCATGGGCAAGAACAAGGGGAAAAGGGAACATCAATAAAGACAAATACTGGAGAGCAGTAGGCGACAAAAATTGGTGTTTCAGTACAGAAGATGGATTAGCACTACTCACTCATGCCAGTACACCAATCGTAAGGCATACAAAGGTCAAAGGTGAAGCTAGTCCGTTCAATGGAGACTGGACTTATTGGAGTAAACGAAGAGGCGAGTACCCAGAAACACCAACAATAGTTTCAAAACTAATCAAGAAACAAAAAGGTACTTGTCCTCACTGTGGTCTGTATTTCACAAGTACAGACATTGTAGAGGTTGACCACATTAAACCAATATCATTAGGTGGAAAAGACACTTATGATAATATTCAACTTCTGCACAAACATTGTCACGACACAAAAACGGCTAACGATGGTTCTTTAATTAAAGAATCACGACAACAACCCGTTTTGAATCGTTCCTATAACAAAGGTGGAATTATCAAGGAGCCGTGTGAAGCGAAAGTTTCATGCACGGTTCTGAAGGAGAGGTAGGAATGGTAACATTCCCATCGACTCTAACCAGTACATTCGTAACTTAGGGAAAACAGCCAGAGGCATTGTCTCAGTAAATGCCTATGCGGTTGTGGGAGGAATTACTTATCCATTGCTGTTTAAAATCTTTAAGCCCAGAGGGTGTCTGCTGCCAGGAGATACCTATAAAACCAAACCTTAGCTAGCTATTGAAATTCGACCAGAAATAAATAAACTGGATTTCAAATCTCCTTAGTATTAGCGGATCGTTTAGATGGGGAAAGTGGAAATGTCATCGGCACATTAGAGCAGTTAGGATTACGTTTTATTGTGGCAATTCGCAGCAATCATGATGTCTGGCTTCCTGCCGGACAACAAATCCGTTACAATAGCTGGAAACCATACCAGCAGAAGCTATCACGCCGTCAACCAGAGTCTAGATTTATTAGATAAATTATATTGGGCAAACGCCATCGGCTAAGATCCTACCAAATTACTAAAGGGGACACCCTCGCTCCAACTGGTGAGAATAGTTGGTATATTATGACCAATCTTGAAGGAAACATTCAACTGGTAGTTGCTCAACTTTATAGTTTGAAGAATTGGATAGAGCATGGCTTCAAACAAATCAAAAACGAGTTAGGATTTGCCGATTATCGCCTCACGGATTATCCGAGTCTTGAACCGTGGTGGTCAATAGTTTTTAGTGCTTACCTATTAGTAAGTATTCACGCTCAAGCCGATCGATCTATTTCAGATGAGTCAACCCACTCTCATAGCAATAAATTGCATAACCCATCTCAGTTAATTGCTCAAGAGCAATATCAACTCTTTTCTAATTTTTGATGTTTCAAAGGATTTCACTAATTTTTAGAGCAGATAAAAAAATTAGTGAAATCATGGTAATCTCTCTTAATCCGTGTTCAGCAAGGGTGCCAGAAATGGAGCAAGATCTGTGGAATTATTGCCTGCAGAAATTAGCGGTTAAATTATTAGCCAATTAGCTCAAAACCCTTCGCAGGAGAGGAAACACCATTCTTAATCCGCGCCGCCACCACCATCAGTAGCAAAGCCAAACTGTCGTCAGAGAGCCCATCAACCAAGGTCTGCATATCTAACAAAGACTCTAGTTGCTTTGGCACTGACAGCTGGGTGCTGTTGCCAAATCCCTCTACCCCCGTCAGGCGCTTACAGAAGTAAACCCGGGCTCCCGGCTTAATCTCGTCCATTGCCTCGATTAATTTCCACAGCACCTCAGTAGAGATGCCAGTCTTGCCCCGTCGAAACTCAGAAATATGGTTCTCGCTAACGCCTGAGAACTTGGATAGCTGTTTTCCAGATATCCCGTAGCGTTCAATAGTCATCCTAAAAATTTCGGAAATCATTGTAACGTTTTGTGACAAAAATGTATGATTAGCCTTTAGCGGTGGTATCTTGATTAAGAGATCGGTCAATTGCCTCAGTAACAGCCTCACAGCTTTAATAACTCAATCAATTATAACCCTGCCCGCCTAAGGTAGCGTCGGTGCAGCTTTATTTTGCCCCGATCGCAATAGACACCAACCGAATTTAAGTTTCCAGCCTTGACGCAATAAGGCTTGCAGGCTGATTATCGGTGAAGTCTAATCGCTGCGGCTTGTTTTATGAAGCGAAGTGAAGGATTTGGTTACGAATGGCAGAGTATGGTGTCGAGTCATATTTCTCTGTCCTTGAGAGTCAACTGAACATCCCGGTTTCGAGTTTGTTGTGACTTTAGTCACATTTGGGTGCATCTATCTATGAATTTGGGAGCTAAAAAGTGTCAAGAAACGTAACGGAGCCAATTTCTCCAAAATTACCCCAATGGCCTGAGCCTAATTTGAGTAACGTAACTGTGGGGAACGGATCGCTGACGGTAGATGAAGTAGTCAACGTTGCCAGAAAGTCCTCGCAAGTTTATTTAACGAATCGGGATCAAATTTCTCAGAGGGTAAAGGCATCCTGCGACTACATTATGGATGCTGTCGAGTCGGGAAAGCCGATTTACGGTGTGACAACCGGATTTGGAGGGATGGCAAATACTGTAATCTCTACTGAAGATGCGATTGCTCTACAAAATAATCTCGTCTTTTATCACAAGGCTGGGGCTGGTAAGCGGTTGCCGATCGCTGATGTCCGAGCCGCGATGATCCTGCGGATCAACTCACACCTATACGGTGCCTCTGGCATCCGCTTAGAACTGGTGGAGCGCATGACAACCTTCCTCAACGAAGGAGTAACACCTCACGTTTATGAATTTGGCTCCATCGGCGCTAGCGGCGACCTCACACCCCTGGCTTACATTACGGGATCGCTGATTGGGTTGGACAAATCCTTTACCGTTGACTTTCAAGGTGAGGAGATGTCATGTGTACAAGCGCTTGAGAAGCTTGGCTTACCCCCCCTGCACTTGCGCCCCAAAGAAGGGCTGGCAATGATGAATGGCACCTCTGTTATGACTGGTATAGCAGCCTTATGCCTCCGCGACGCACAAGTCTTGCTTGCCCTAGCAATGGGCGTTCATAGCCTAATGATTCAAGGGCTAGGGGGTACTAATCAATCGTTTCATCCTTTTATTCACGCCCTCAAACCTCATTCTGGTCAAATATGGGCAGCTTCCCAAATGATCGAACTCCTTACAGATTCGTGCTTGAGCCGAAACGAGTTAGATGGTAAGCACGACTACCGGGGTGCAGCTCCTATTCAAGACCGCTATTCCCTCCGCTGCTTGCCTCAATATCTCGGGCCAATTGTTGAGGGATTGGCAGATATTGTTCAGCAGATTGAAGTAGAAATAAACTCAGTAACAGATAACCCTTTGATCGACGTTGAGAATGAAGCCAGCTATCACGGCGGCAATTTTCTCGGACAATATGTTGGTGTGGGAATGGATCGTTTGCGATATCTTTTAGGTTTGCTATGTAAGCACCTGGATGTACAAATAGCGCTGTTGGTTGCACCGGAATTTAATAACGGGCTGTCACCGTCTTTAGTTGGTAACACGAGCCGTAAAGTCAACATGGGTCTAAAAGCTCTGCAAATAACTGGAAACTCGATTATGCCGTTGTTGACTTTTTATGGAAACTCAATTGCTGACCGCTTTCCCACTCACGCTGAACAATTCAATCAGAATATCAATAGCCAAGGATTCGCTTCAGCCAATTTAGCTCGTCGCTCAATTGAAATCTTTCAGCAATATATGGCAGTATCTTTAATGTTTGCTGTCCAAGCTGTTGACTTGCGAACCCATCAAGTTGCCGGTCACTATGATGCGCGGGAGTGTTTGTCGCCACTTAGTTTGCCGCTATATGAGGCTGTGCGCGAAGTTGTGGGACAGCCGCCGAATGTTGACAAATCTTACATTTGGAACGACAACGAGCAATCTTTAGATATACACATTTCCCTGATTGCTGCTGACATTGCACAGGAAGGAAAGATTGTGCAAGCTGTGAACCATATTTTATCAAGTTTGAAGTAGGAAAGGGCAGGGGAAGGGGAAGAAGTTGGGCAAAAAAAAATCAGATTATTTTATTACCTTTTTTTCCTTCTCCTGCGTAAAACAATCAATTGGTAGCTAAGAATAGCCTGCAAAACGGTGTAAAAAATGAGTTAAAAATTTAACTCGTTAAGAGCTGCTTGTCCTTCACACAAGCCGTCAAAGAATTGCGGCTGCAAAGAATGGTTGAACCTTACTATAAAGGCACAAAAATGGTTACTCACAAGATTTCAGCTAACATCTATGGAACTGCTTTTAACCTAGAAATTTCCCCAAGTAAAAAAGCAGAAAAATTGTCAAATCAGCAACGGTTTTTGACGCATACTGTGTGCCAGTGCGTCAAAGTGTATCAACTTGAACCGAAGGATTGGCAACAAATTTGTCAGGCAATTCGCCCTGGTTACGTCGGGGATGTTTCCTTAGACAAGAAACAGCTCTCAAAAGCTTTAGTTAGTGGTTTTCGATTTGCCTTAACCACAGTACACCAGTGCATCCAAATCTTAAAAACAAAACCTATTGTTTTGCCGCAATTTTACCGAGGATAAAATAGGGATGAACATTGCAGAGCATATCGAGCGAGGAGCAAAGTTTTTCCCTCACAAAGCAGCCTTGATTTTTGAAGGGAAATCTTTCACGTACAAGCAGCTTAACGAATTGGTAAATCGCGCTGCTAATGGTTTGCAAGGATTGGGAGTCAAGCGGGGGGATCGCGTTGCTCTCTTCCTTCCTAATATTCCTGAATTTGTCATATCTTATCTGGGCATTCTCAAAATTGGCGCCATCGCAGTTTCTATCAGTGTGATGCTCAAATGTGATGAAGTTCGATTGATCCTTAATGATTGTGAAGCTAAGGTCGTTATTACCACCGAATCATTGAGTAGACAAGTCCCAGATGCGGAGTTAGCTTATCTCGAACACCTTTTGATTGCTGAAAGTGAAGCGAACAAACGAAGCAGTCTGGAAGAAATGATGGCAAATGCTTCGCCGGAAGCACGAGCTATTAAAATGGATCGACATGAGCCAGCAGCGATTCTCTATACATCGGGAACAACGGGTTTTCCCAAGGGAGCTACTTTGTCGCACGGCAATGTCATTTCCAATATTTATGCCAAAAACCGCTGCTGTAAAATGCAGCCAGAAGATCGGTTGCTGCTGTACTTACCGCTGTTCCATTGTTTCGGTCAAAACGCTATTCTCAATAGCGCTTTTAATGCTTGCGCAACGATTGTTTTGCAGCGCCGTTTTGTCCCAGCGGAAATTCTGAGCGCGATCGCTCGCGAACGGATCACGATGTTTTTTGGCGTGCCGACAGTTTTCATCAAACTGTTAGAACTGCACCCGTCTGAGTGCGATTTTAGTTCAGTCCGTTACTACTTTAGTGCCTCTGCTCCTATGTCAGCGGAGATAGTTCAGCAGTGGCAATCTCTTCACCATTTGGTGATCCATGAAGGGTATGGCTTGACTGAAACTTCTCCCTTTGCTTGCTACAACCACGAATTGAAATATAAATTCGGTTCGATTGGGATGCCCATTGAAAATGTGGAAATGCAGGCCATAGATCGCGATGGTAAAGAAGTCGCGCCAGGGGTAGTGGGCGAACTTGTCATTCGCGGGCCGAATGTGATGCTGGGTTACTGGAATCGCCCTGTTGAAACGGCCCAAGTCTTGAAAAACGGTTGGTTTCATACAGGCGACCTCGGCTGGATGGACGATGATGGCTATTTCTATATCGTCGATCGCTTGAAAGACATGATCAATGTTTCTGGCTTTAAGGTGTATCCCAATGAAGTTGAGCGCGTCCTTGCTACACATCCAGCAGTGGCTGAAGTGGCGGTTTATGGGGTTCCAGATCCGGTTAAGGGTGAGATCGTCAAGGCAAATATTTTGCTGAAATCCGGTCAATGGCTCGTAGCCGAAGATGCGATCGCTTTTTGTTCGGAGCGGATTGCTGCTTACAAGGTGCCGCACCTTATCCAGTTCGTTGATTCCCTTCCGAAAAATGCGACGGGTAAGGTGTTAAAGCGGCTTTTACGGCAGTCCCATACCCAACCCAGCCAGCACCTAGTTCAGAAAGTTAAGACTTTACCTGTTTTTGAAGCAGCGTCATTGCTGCAAGCGCCTTTGCTCACTAGCGAGTAAAGCTGAGAGCATTGATTAGCCAGTCGATTTTTGCCGAGTCTAATTGCACAAAAAGTTACACTCTAAAAAGGATTTCATCATCATGTATCATCCCGTAGGAATTTGTTCACTCGCTGTCAGTTTTCCGAGTGTGATCCGCACTAATGATTATTTCCGAAAAAACCACCCTGAATTGATTGCAACAGCGGAAAAAAAAGGCTTAGCAAGAGCTTTTTCACCTGCCCAACCTATCTGGGAAAACAAAGAAGTTGACTTGTGGACACAAGAGATGATGCCGTACTTATCCGATCCCTTCCGGGGTGCTATTGAGCGACGGGTACTTGATCGTAACGAGTCTTCACTAACATTAGAATATCGTGCAGCCTATGATGCTCTGGTCGCTGCAAAACTTTCTCCAGAAGAAGTTGATCTGATGATCGTTGCCTCAGTGTTTCCCGAGCATATCGAACTTGGAAATGCTGCCTTTCTTGCTGGTCAACTAGGTTTAAAAGGTGCTGCTTGGAACCTCGATTCACTATGTGCGAGTGCCTTAGTTGCACTCCATAATGCTTGTGCCCTAGTGCGAAGTGGAGAGTACCGTAATGTACTTGTAGTTACTTCATGTACATACTCTCGTTTTTGGGATGAGAATGACACCCTCTCATTTTTTATAGGCGACGGTGCTGGAGCCTTTGTGGTCAGCTCACTCAAAGCAAACCAGGGCATCATTGGCAAGAAAATTATCAATACCAAAGAATCATGTGGTGTTTTCTATAATGAACTCACCACAGATGCCCAGGGGAATCCACGAATGATTATACGAGCAAATAAAAACGCCAGCAAACAGATGCCTCATTTGTTTTTGAAATACTTTCGTGAGTGTTATCAAGGTGCTCTTGATGCTGCCAATGTCACCCTCGATCAAATCGACTTTTTTGTTTTCTACACGGCTACTGCTTGGTATAGAAATTTCTGCGTCCGCGAACTAAATATAGATCCAAAGCGGACAATTGACATCTATCCCCAGTATGGAAACATTTCCGCAGCCTCTACTGTTGCCACTTTGTACCACGCCGCACAGTTGGATAAAATTCGCCCTAACGACTTAGTTCTTGTCTATAATCATGGCTTTGTAGCTAGTGCAGCCGCAGTAGTGATGCGCTGGGGCGATGTTGCACTGGGACCTTTACCCACTCCCTCAGCAAACTTAATAGACACACCAGTAGGGGCGTCGGGGTGCGGCAGGAGCTAAGCAGCTTGATATAGCAAGTCTAAATCATTGATAGAGATTCGATTTGTATCTAATAAGTAGATTTTTGTAAATACTTAAGATTTAATTAATTAAATCTTAAGTTTTGTTTTATATCGAAAGTAATCTTGGATATAAAGGTAAAATATAAAAAACTGATAACATGACATATTAACTCAGGGTTCATCAATATCATGCTCTTTCAGTACCGCACCCCTTTTAAAGATATACAATGAGAACCCCTCTACCCGGATACCAACTGATCTCCTCTGTCCACGAAGGTACAAAAACCGTTATTTATCAAGGTCGCGACGAGCTAGAACACACTCCTGTCATCATTAAAACTCTCAAAGCTGAGTATCCCACCCTAGAAGAAATCGCCCGAATCAGACACGAATATCAAATCCTCCACTCTTTAAACATCCCAGGCATTATCAAGCCCATCGAATTAAAACCTTATGAACACGGACTTGCCCTAATTCTAGAAGATTTTGGCGGACAGCCTCTCAAACAATATATTACCTCCCAAAAAACGAACTCAATTAACTTTCTTGAAATCGCAACTCAACTCGCCCAAATTATCGGAGAACTGCATCATAACCAAATTATTCACAAAGACATTAAACCACAAAATATCCTTATCAAACCCGAAAGTAGGCAAATCAAACTCATCGACTTTAGCATCGCCACCCGCCTAGAAAAAGAAAATCCTACCATCAGTCACCCAAACTACATCGAAGGCACACTCGCGTATATGTCTCCCGAACAAACTGGGAGAATGAATCGGTCAATAGACTACCGCACAGACTTTTACTCTCTTGGCGTTACCTTCTACGAAATGCTTGCGGGTCAGCTACCTTTTAATTCTAACGACCCCATGGAATTGGTGCATTGCCACATTGCAAAACAACCCAAGTCACTAAATCAGCTAAATCCAGAAATTCCCCAAGCGGTTGTTGACATCGTAATGAAATTAGTAGCCAAAACTGCTGAAGAGAGATATCAAAGCGCTCGTGGACTTTTAGCCGATTTAGAAGAATGCCTTAAACAATTAAAAGAATCTGGACAAATTAAAAATTTCACAGCGGGTAAATTGGATCGATTTGGTCAATTTCTCATTCCTCAAAAACTATATGGACGAGAAACAGAAGTTGCAACCCTAATGGCAGCCTTTAAACGAGTTGCAGTTGGCTCAACAGAAATGATGCTCGTCAGTGGTTATTCAGGGATTGGAAAAACCTACGTTGTGCAAGAAATTCACAAACCAATAGTACGCCAGCGCGGTTATTTTATCGCCGGCAAATTTGACCAATTTAAAAAGAACATTCCCTATGCAGCTTTAATTCAAGCTTTTCAAGAATTAATCCGGCAATTGTTAACAGAAAACTCAGAAAATATAGGAATTTGGAAAGAAGAACTTGTAGAAGCTTTGGGACAAAATGGACGGGTAATTATCGACGTAATTCCAGAAGTAGAACTGATTATGGGCGAACAGCCAGAAGTTCCCCAGCTTGGGTCAACTGAATCTCAAAATCGCTTCAACCGAGTTTATAAACAATTTATTCATGTATTCACTAAACCCGAACATCCGCTGGTTCTTTTCCTAGATGATTTACAGTGGGCAGATTTAGCGTCACTGAAGTTGCTCCAACTCTTGATAACAGACATCGATAGCGAATATCTGTTACTAATTGGAGCCTATCGAGATAACGAAGTCAGTCCAACTCATCCGACGATTCAAACCATTAAAGAAATTGAAAAAACAGGTGCGGTTGTGAATAACATCGTCCTCCAAGCTTTAGATATTAGCAACGTCCGTCAATTAGTCGCCGATACTCTTCAGGAAGATAACAATTCAATCAAACTAGGAGACTTACTTTTCAATAAAACTCAGGGAAATCCCTTCTTTTTAACACAACTTTTTAAAACTCTACACTCTGAAAAACTGTTAAACTTTGATTTTATCAAAAGCTATTGGCAGTGGGACATAAAGCAGATTCAATCCCTGGGAATTGCTGATTATACTGTTGTCGAACTCGTAGCCAGAAATATTCAAAAACTGCCAGAAGCCACACAAGAAATATTACAATTAGCCGCTTGTATTGGCAACCGTTTTAACTTAGATGTCTGCGCGATTGTTAATAAAAAATCACCGATAGAAACAGCCGATGATTTGTGGCTAGCACTTCAAGCAGGTTTAATTTTACCCCTTAGTAACGACTACAAAATCCCCCTTGCTTTTCAATCAGAAGAACAGGCAAAGCTACTTTTTGATGAATCGAGAGTTGGCTACAAATTTTTACATGACAGGGTGCAACAAGCAGCCTATTCAATGATTCCTGAAAATCAGAAAAAAGCAACGCACTTGAAAATTGGCAAGCTATTATTGCATCAATACGCAGAAAAATCCCTGGAAGAGAATATATTTGATATTGTCAACCAGTTAAATATGGGCGTGGAATTCATCGCGCAGCAGTCAGAAAAAGATGAACTCGCCAACTTTAACTTAATAGCAGGGCGAAAAGCAAAAGCTGCGACAGCTTATGAAGCCGCTGTCAGATATTTGAATGTAGGGTTAGAACTTCTGCCAGAATCTAGCTGGCAAAGTCACTACGATTTGACACGGAATCTTCACTTAGAAACACTAGAATCCGAATACCTGAATACTAACTTTGGACGAGCGCAACAGTTATCTGAAATAGTTCTGTTGCAAGCTAAAAATCAGCTAGAAAAAGTCAAAGTCTATGAACTAAAAATCCCATTTTACTTACAACAAAACCAGCCACAAGCAGCACTAGATACAGCTTTGCAAGTCCTAAAAATGCTGGGAGTATCCCTCCCTCGAAATCCCACAAAATTTAGTATTATGATAGGATTGATTCGCAATAAAATAGAAGTAGGCGGTAAACAAGTTGAGGATTTAGCGTTCCTGCCATTAATGACTGATCCATATAAGCTCGCAGCCATGCGGATATTAATCGCTGTAATTCCGGCAGCTTTTATGACAAATCCCATGCTTTTTCCGCTGATTGTATTTAAGATGGTCAATCTTTCTATTCAATATGGTAATTCGCCCTTGTCTGCTTTTGGGTATGTGACTTATGGGATGCTGCTCTGTGGAGTGCTGTCGAACATTGATTCTGGATATCAATTTGGTAAACTGGCTGTCACGCTGGTCGAACAATTTGCTGCTAAAGAACTCAAGGCTAAAATTGACTTCCATTTTAATAGTTTCATTAGGCATTGGAAAGAGCATATTAAGGAAACAGTACAACCTTTTCTAGAGGCATTTCAAAGTGGGTTGGAAACAGGAGATGTAGAATATGCTTGTTACTCAGGTTGGGGCTACGCTAACTACCATTTTTGGAGTGGAGAACATCTGGAATCAGTTGCTAAAAATCAGAATTACTATATTGATGTGATGCTAAAATACCAACAATATATGGTGAGTTCTCATGCCAAAATGTGGCATCAATTTGTGTTAAATCTTATGGATGAAGCAGCCGATAAATGTAGATTAGTTGGAGAGCAATTTGATGAAGAAGAAATGATGCCTGTTTTTATCAAAACTCAGAATAACTTAGTGATAAGTTATTTTTATTTATTTAAATTAATTTTATTTTACTTATTTAAAAAGAACGTCCAGGCTGTTAAAACCGCAGACTTAACAGAAAAATATAAAGAAAATCTGGGTGCGCTCATGCACGCAGCGGAACAGAACTTCTACTATTCTCTAGCCCTCCTCGCTCACTACCCAGTCACCACCAAAACCGAACAAAAACAATACCTGAAAAAAGTAGCATCCCATCAAAAACAAATGAAAACCTGGGCAAGTCACGCCCCGATGAACTTCCAACATAAATACGAACTCGTAGAAGCAGAAAAAGCACGAATATTGGGACAAAACGAGACAGCAATAACCTACTACAAACGAGCCATCAACGGAGCCAAAGAACAAGGATTCATCCAAGAAGAAGCCCTAGCCAACGAACGCGCTGCCGAATTTTATCTAGCCCTCGGTAGAGAAAAAGTCGCCAAAACCTACATGACCGAAGCCTATTACTGCTACATTCGCTGGGGAGCCGTCGCCAAAGTCAGAGACTTAGAAGAAACATATCCCCATCTCATCTCCCGCACGCAACAGCCTGAAACTATCAGCCTCGACCCCACTAGCACAACCACCTCAAACTGGACGACAACCTCTACTTCCAGCCATTCAGCAGCACTTGACCTCGGTACAATTATGAAAGCAGCACAGGCGTTATCTGGGGAAATTGTTCTCAGCGAACTGCTAGGTAAATTAATGACCATTCTCATAGAAAATGCCGGAGCTACTCGCGGCTCATTGCTCACCAAACTAACTTTTTCATCTAACCAAAGTGAGAATCAGTGGGTGATTTCAGCCACCGGAATCGTCGAAGGTAACGACCTCACCGTATTGACAAATTCGCAACAACCAGAAGAGGAAACTATTTCCGTTCCTCTTCTAGAAAATGAAGTTCCAGCCGCGATTATCAACTACGTTGCTCGCACTAAAGAAACAGTCGTTTTAAACGATGCCAGCCACGAAGGAATCTTTAAAAAAGACCCCTACATCCAACAAAATCAGCCCAAATCAATCTTGTGTACACCCCTGCTTAATCAAGGTCAACTTTCAGGGATTATCTATCTCGAAAATAACTTGACAACCGTTGCATTTACCGCTGACAGACTCACAGTCTTACAAATGCTATCGGGACAAGCTGCAATCGCTATTACCAATGCCAAACTCTACGCAGAAGTCAATCAACTTAACCAAAATTTAGAACAAGCGAATCAACAACTTGCAGCCTATTCGGAAACCCTAGAACAGAAAGTTGAAGAACGAACCGCCGAATTAAAAACAGCTCAAAAACAAATAGTAGCCTCAGAAAAACTCGCCTCCCTCGGAGCCCTCACCGCAGGTGTTGCCCACGAAATCCGCAACCCCCTCAACTTCGTCACTTCTCTTGCTACACTCTCAGAAGACTTAACATCTGAAATCGCAGAACTAATAGACCGCCAATCCCAAAAGTTAGACTCAGAAGCCCTGCAATTAATTAACGAAAACCTCACTTATCTTAAGCGCAACGTATCAGAAATTAACGAACAAGGACAACGGGCAAATACCATTATTCAAAGTATGCTAATGCACGCTCGTAGCGAGGGCAGTAACCGCCAAAAAACCGACATCAACGCCCTCGTCGCTCAATCCATGCAATTAGCTTACCACAGTATCCGTGCCAAAGATAAAACCTTCAACCTTACTATTAAAACCGACTATGACCAATCAATTGAAGAACTAGATGTCGCCTTTTCTGACCTCAGTCGCGCTTTAATTAACATCATTGATAATGCTTGCTATGCCTCTTATATTAAACTATCTAAAATGACCGCCGATTTCAATCCCACAGTTTTTATTACCACTAAAAATTTAGGCACTGCAATAGAAATCCGGATTCGTGATAATGGCATCGGTATTCCCAAAGAAAATCAACAAAAAATATTCCTCCCTTTCTTCACGACCAAGCCTCCCGGACAGGGAACAGGTTTAGGTTTATCTATCACTCACGATATCATCGTTGGTCAACATCGAGGTAATTTGGAAGTGCAAACAGAACTTGGAAATTACACAGAATTTATCATTACTTTGCCCAAAAATTAACAGCATTCTTTCTAATCAATTAATTCAATGTTTTAGAAAATTTAAACAACGTGCTATAGTAAGCCATCACTCTAGTTATTTCTACCATAGGATACAGGATAGATCCCCATGACCACCAAAATTCTAGTCGTCGATGACGAACAACTTTTAGAATATGTCATTCAACAAAGATTTAGGCAAAAAATTCGGGCAAAAGAAATTGAATTTGTCTTTGCTCATAATGGTAGAGAAGCTTTAGAAAAACTTGCTGAATTTCCACCCTTCGATTTAGTGCTAACAGATATTAATATGCCCGAAATGGACGGGTTAACTTTGCTAGAAAAACTCTCACAAATCGACAATACATTAAAAGCAGTTGTCATCTCCGCCTATGGAGATATGCAAAACATTAGAACTGCTATGAACCGTGGAGCTTTTGACTTTTTGACAAAACCCATTGATTTTCAGGACATGGAAATCACCATCCAAAGAGCCTTAGAAACTGTCAAAAAAGTCAGACAAAACTTAACAGAATTTCAAGAGGTGCAAACTCAACTCATTCAAAACGAAAAAATGGCTTCCGTCGGCCAGTTAGTCGCCGGAGTTGCCCACGAAATTTATAATCCCGTCAGCTTCATTATAGGCAACATTGAACACGCCGAAAACTACTTTCAAGAATTAATAACTGCCCTCAATATTTATCAACAACACTGCTCCCTAAATAATCCAGAAGTACAAACTCAAATTGATGCTCTTGACCTCCCTTTTTTATTAGAAGACTTGCCGCTATTGCTCAATTCTATGAAAGAAGGAACTGAGCGCATTCGGGGAATCAGCACTTCTTTGAGAACTTTTTCGCGGGCAGATAGTACATCTAAAGTTCGTTTTAATATTCATGAAGGAATTGATAGTAGCTTATTAATTTTGAGCCATCGGCTTAAAGCCCATGAGGGTAAACCCGAAATTCAAGTGATAAAAGACTATGGAGAATTCCCCCAACTAGAGTGTTATCCCGGACAGTTAAATCAGGTATTTTTAAATATCCTTGCTAATGCCATAGACGCATTGGAAGAGTGGAATTCAGGGCGCAGCCGCGATGAAATTAAGGCAAATCCTAATAAAATTAGGATTCGCACTTTCCTTACCGATGAGAGTGAAAAAAATATCAAGGATAATTCCCTTTCTCATGTTATAATTTCTATTGCTGACAACGGGATAGGAATGACAGAAGAAGTGAAACAGCGGGTATTTAACCACTTATTTACTACAAAATCGGTGGGTAAAGGTACGGGATTGGGCTTGTCAATTTCGCGGTCTATTGTTGAAGAAAAACACGGAGGACGGCTCAGTTGTAACTCTACACCTGGCGAGGGAACTGAATTTATTATTGAAATTCCCACTTAATGGTTGAGAACTGATAAAATCAAGACTTAGGCACGTCTAGGCTAGAAACTGGGTTTCTTGGTAGATTTCTAGTGAGAATCTTCAATTTTTTAGAGAATCCCGGTTTATGAGCGTAAGTCCTGAAGAATGAATGATGAGTTTTCTGTAGGAGCAGTGCTTTGCTGCCTGCCCCAAACTTACTTACGGTGCAACCACAGGGGGGCAACCACAGGGGGATTGCCCTTACCAGAGAATTAAACTCCTGGCTATTTGCTAACAAGAGCAATTACATGACAGCTAAAATCTTAGTAATTGATGACGAACCACTTTTAGAATATTTAATACTTCAGCTATTTCGGCATCAAATCAGCACTCACGAATTTGAGTTTTATTTTGCAATTAATGGAGTCCAAGCTTTAGAGAAGCTGCAATCTGAGGGTTCCTTTGACTTGGTGCTAACTGATATTAATATGCCCGAAATGGACGGTTTAACTTTGCTAGAGAATCTGCCAGCTATTGACCCGACGCTCAAAGCTGTAGTGGTTTCAGCTTACGGGGATATGCAAAATATTAGGACAGCTATGAATAGGGGTGCTTTTGATTTTTTAACGAAGCCGATTGATTTTGCTGACTTAAAAATTACCATTAATAAAACTTTAGAGTTTGTGCGACTTGCTAGGGAAAAAGAGCAGCAACTTGCTACAGCAAATGCACAAATCCACTACCAAGCATTTTACGACGAGCTGACGGGTTTACCTAACCGTAATTGGCTCTTAAAGGAGATGCGTAGTGGCATTAATTCTTTTAAAGAATTGGGTCATTTAGAAGCTATTTTATTTCTGACTATTAACCGCTATCAAATTGTTAAATATAGCTTAGGTCATTCTAGAGGAGAGCAGTTGGTCGTAGAAGTAGCACGGCGGTTAGAGGCTTGCGCTCTGAATAGGAATCTTATAGCAAGAGTGGGAGAAGATGCGTTTGCGATTTGGCTGGCAGATATTACTAATTCTCAGTTAGCTTTAGATGCAGCAGAACGTATTCGTCAAGCATTAGAAATGCCGTCTAACTTGAATGGAACTGCGGTTTTTTCTAGCGTTAGTATTGGCATTGCTTTAGGTGCGATTGGCACAGAAGAGCCGGAAGATTTGCTGCGGGCGGCTGACGCGGCTAGACATGAGGCTTTTGTTCGGGGTGCTGGTCGTACTGTGGTATTTGATGCTGATATGCAGTCGAGAGCTTTAGAGCAACTCCAGTTAGAAACTGACTTGCAAAATGCAATTAATTTGCAACAGTTTTACCTTAATTATCAGCCGATTGTATCTTTTGCAACGGGTCAAGTAGTGGGGTTTGAAGCGTTGGTAAGATGGCGGCATCCTTCACGCGGTTTGGTTTCTCCGAGCGAGTTTATTCCGGTGGCAGAAAGAACGGGTTTGATTGTGGAATTAGGGGAGTGGGTACTGTCGGAAGCAGTGGCTTGTTTAAGTAAATGGCAGTTGCAATTTCCTGACTATTTGCCTTTGAATATGAGTGTTAATTTATCGGGAATTCAGCTATTTGCTCCTAATTTGTTACCGCTGTTAGACTCACTGTTGCAAGTGCATAATTTGAAGGGCGAATTTTTGAAGTTAGAGATTACCGAGAGTGTTTTAATGGAGAATGCTGAGGTGGCGGCTGGGGTGCTAGAGCTATTGAAAGCTCGGCAGGTTAAGGTTTGTTTGGATGATTTTGGCACGGGCTATTCAAATTTATCTTACTTACAATGGCTGCCAATTGATACTCTCAAAATTGACCGCTCTTTTGTTTGCTGCCTGGAGCAAGGAGGGAAAAATTTGGCTTTGCTGGAGGCGATTTTAAATCTGGCGAGTTCTTTGCAATTAGAGGCAATCGCGGAAGGGGTGGAGACGCAAGAGCAACTAATTATACTCCGTTCTTTGGGATGCAATTCCTATCAAGGGTACTTTTTCTCGCGACCTTTGGAGGAGGAAGGGGCTGTTGCTCTGTTGAGTGCTGCAACGCTGCTGGGCGATGCTTAAACGGCGGATATTTTAAGGCAAACTCATATATAGCAATACTCCGGACTGTTCTCAATCGCCCAATATGAAGTATCTTATCGTCACTCATCTCAATCGTCATTAATGTTTTTTATGGCTTCTTATAAACGTCTTGAATTCAATAAGCATCTACTTTGTACCTTTATTGAAAAGTTAGATTTAGGCCCAAATTGGATTTTAAATCATCCTAACTTTCCTTCTGTCTTGTCTTATGGTACTCTCGCTGCTTAAAAACTGTCCGGACTATTGTTAAAAAATTTAGGGCATCATCAAATCATGGGTTTCTGTCTCAATCAAAATGACACTAACAAAACTTAAACAAGTTTTAAGTCCAAACAAAGCCTCAACTGGCTTTAGACACAGCTTGGGCGTTCATATTGTGTTGCATCCAGTGCACAAATCTCTGCGTAACGGCATCAAAGGTTTAGGAATAATATTCGCTAAGAGTGGTGGATCAAAGGCCGGATTCTTAATCAATAAACAGTTTTTTAATTTAGAAGGCTGGGGCTATTCACAAGGGCTGTTCGGCTTTTAAAGGCGGCTCTTCTGGCAGCGGGATAAATTCTGTCTCTTGAGGAACCTGAGCAAACCTTCCCTCTGTCCAATCGAGTTTGGCTTGCTCAATGCGCGAGGGCCGACTCGAAACAAAATTCCACCACTTATGCCGCTCACCAACAGGTTCACCGCCAATCACTATACAGCGAGCCGTGCCTGAAGCAGAAATGTTTACTTCTGTGCCTGAATTTAGAACCGCCAATCGATGTTGTTCCAGAGGCATCCCATCAATAACAAGTCCCTCTGTTACGCTATAAACTGCCTGTTCGCTGTAATAGGCCGGTAAGGTAAATTGGTTGCCAGGAGTTAGTTGTGCATCCAGATAAATCATGGGTGAAAATGTTTGAACTGGGGAAGTGCGACCATAGGCCTCACCCGCAATCAGGGTGAAGGAAACTCCTGTTTCCTCCCAAGCAGGCAGTTCTGTTGCTGGATGATGCCGAAACCAAGGGTCGGTTTCTTCGTGTTCATCGGGAAGTGCTATCCAGGTTTGGATGCCATGCAGGATGGCTTCTTTGTTGCGATCGTCGTCAGGGGTGCGTTCAGAGTGGACAATGCCTCGCCCTGCTGTCATCCAATTCACCGCGCCTGGACGGATTTCTTGAACGCTGCCGACACTATCACGATGCAGCAAAACGCCTTCAAACAGGTAGGTGACGGTTGCTAAGTTGATGTGTGGATGCGGTCTGACATCCACGCCCCGACCGGGTGGAAAGACGGCTGGGCCGAGATGGTCAAAAAAGATGAATGGGCCTACCAGTGCTAGAACGTCTGAGGGAAGCAGGCGACGGGCTTGGAATCCACCCAAATCTTGAATGTGCGGCTCGATGAAATGCTGGATGCTATCTGTCATGATGGTGCTGAAGTTGCGAACGTTAATCGCCTGTGTCAAAAGTGCATTATACAAAAAGCTATCCCTAGAGAGTTGTATAGCGTGACTCGGTGTAATGTTTTTGCTTCGATTCAATTTACCAAAGCTATCAAGGTCAAGGAGATTGGCATGGAATGTCCAGGGTGCAGGGGACTCAAAATCATTCACGTCCGGGCTGTTCCGGGCGTCCACCAACAATATGATGTGGAATGCCCCGTTTGCGATGGCACAGGAGAGCTTCCCGACTCCGCCGAACTCCCAAACCATTGCCCCGCTTGTGGCGAACCTGTCCGCGTTGGGGAGAGGTGGTGCGATCGCCATAAATCAGCAGAGCAATTTGAGTAACTATTAAAACCGAGATAAGTGCTAATAGAGAAGGTTTACAGCTTATTCCAGGTGTATAAAGTACAGCAGCGGCAGGTTGCAAACCTGTTTTTTAGTGCTTGTAATTGACCAAATAAGCGTGCATATGCCAAGGAAAATATCACCCCTTTAGCATGGATATGCCTGAATCTGTGCACCGTAAATTGTCGATGTTGGCAGCGAAGACGGAGCGCAAGAAGGTAAACCAGAGTGCGAATGTTGTTGGAGCATGGATTGAAAGAGGAGGCCTAGGGGTAAAGATTCTCTTCCTATTGTGCGATCGCCCTTCGCATAACTCTCAGCTTCAGCACGATAAACCTGTCTAAAAGGAATTGGGCTTGTAGATATCTGTGTATTAAGTATTAGGGATTTTTCAAGGAGTAAAAACACTTGCTATAATAATGTCCAGAGCAAAGGCAATAGTTGCCAGGGCTAACAACCAGATGGCAATATTTAGACGTTTCCGTTTCTTTATTGCTGCCTCCTCAAATACTTCTATAGCTTCAACCCAAGTATTTGTAATGTACGCTCTGTATCTTTCATCTGACAGCTTGTACCAATAATCAGTCATTAACTCTCTAGGTTTAACAATAGTACCAATAGAGTTAGATGTTAGTCCTGTAGCAATTGCAAAAATAGATGCAGCAGAGAATCCACATACGATTACTTTGAGAATCAAACAAGTAAGACACCCTGTGTTTATTCCTGGTAAATCCGCAGCAAACCTTAGTAGCAATCCGCCAAAGCCCAAAAAAGTTCCCAGCCTCCCGTTTAGGTTGTCTAAGGCTTCATTTCGAGCTTTGTAGACTGACTCTGTATACTCGTAAGCTAGACGAATATTTGTAGACTCATTCGCATCTTCTATAATGTAGTGAATGTTATCATCTGCCATAATCATGTCCAATACCAATAATCCAGATAAACCATCTACTCCCGACCCTTCACAGCCTCCCCTCCCTCAAAAAGCCCAAGGTTTTACCGGACCTGCAAACCAAACACCACCTGCCACACCAAGTGAGGGAACAGTAGCCAGATTCGACGGTGGTCACAAAAATATTGTAACGTTTAATCATCAACCTGAAAATTCCGACTAAGGTTTTTTTTCACACTACTGTTCTTGGGGGAGCAGGGTTTGATAGCCCTCTTCCCCAAATCAGCCAAAATCTGCTTTTTTCCCTTGTCCAATTGGCCAGATTCTATTTCTACACGATTACAAAGATGAATTTGTGCATTAATCCTCATTGCCCGAATCCGAAAAATCCCGACAATAATTTATTGCTCTGCTCTAGCTGTGGGTCTAATTTGTTGCTAGAAGCGCGTTATCGTGTCACAAATCTACTCGGAGAAGGTGGCTTTGGCAAAACTTACGAAGTCAGCGATCGCGGGCGACTTTCAAAAGTTCTAAAAGTTTTGATTAAAAACACCCCCAAGGCTATAGAACTATTCAAGCGAGAAGCCGAAGTTCTATCCCGCCTCAATATTTCAGGAATTCCTAAAGGTGAGGAGTATTTTACATTTACTCCAGGTAACACTCAGGAACAAGTGCATTGCTTCGTAATGCAGAAAATAGAAGGCAAAAATTTGCAAGATTGGATGTCCCAGCGGAACAATCAGCCGATCGGCGAAAAGAAAGCCCGTCTTTGGTTAGAGGAGTTAGTTCATATCCTGAGCGACATCCACGAGAATCAGTTATTTCACCGGGATATTAAGCCGCCCAACATCATGCTTTCTCAGGACGGATTGTTGGTATTAATAGATTTTGGAACGGTACGGGAAATCACCGACACTTACGAAAGCAAACACGCAGGCAAGCAAATCACGACTATTCATACCCCTGGCTACGCTCCTTTGGAGCAATTTAATGGTCAAGCTTCCCCACAATCCGATTTTTTTGCCTTGGGTCGTACTTTTGTTTATTTACTAACTGGAAAGCATCCTGCTGAATTCAACAAACCCTATGAACATGACCTCTACACTGACGACTTAGAAAATTGGCGCGATGAAGCCACCGAGGTTTCGCCCGTGTTTGCAGATTTTATCGACCAACTCATGGCGCGACCTCTTCAAAAACGCTTTGCGGATACTCAGGCAATTTTGCAACGGCTCAAAGAAGTTAAGGAAATTTTGCATCCTCCTGTAGTCATTACACCAGAAAGGTATCAATTGCAAAAGAAACTGCAAAAAATGCAGAGGGACGAGGAACTTTTGTCTGATATTCGCCAGTTATCTCAACATAGCTTTGAGACATTTTCAAATGTACAACCTGCATTTAAAAATGCAATAAATTGGCAAAAAGTTGCGTTGTACCGCACGTTGGGCGATTTATCATCTGGACACTCAGCACCTGTACGCTGCGTCGCTATTAGTCCAGACGGGCAGTTCCTCGTTAGTGGTGGCGACGGTGGAGTTATCAAAGTTTGGAACCTGATTGAGGAAGAAGAACTTTATACACTTAAAGGTCACTCAGCAAGCGTAATTTCTGTAGCTATTAGCCCAGACGGCGAAACTTTGGCGAGTGCTAGTAGCAATCAAACCATTAGATTGCGGAACCTAAAAACTGGGCAAGAAATCAAAGCTCTCTTAGGGCATTCAAAGCCTATAACTTGCGTCGCTTTTCATCCAAAAAAGAATTCAGTTTTATTTAGCGGCAGCCTCGATACAACTGTCAGTGTTTGGAATCTTGAAACCGCTCAAATAACGCATACCTACGCTAGACATAAGTAGTCAAACAAAATTAATTACACAAATCAAATAATATGATATACTAAAAACATCAAGTTTTATTTAAAGAGGTTTTATATGTTTTTACTTCGAGACATTAATCCACTTTCATTGAAATTGCTAAACCGAATTTAT
>NZ_JANMZH010000367.1:0-1436 GCF_031383065.1 Microcoleus sp. OTE_8_concoct_300
GATAAATTCGGTTTAGCAATTTCAATGAAAGTGGATTAATGTCTCGAAGTAAAAACATATAAAACCTCTTTAAATAAAACTTGATGTTTTTAGTATATCATATTATTTGATTTGTGTAATTAATTTTGTTTGACTACTTAATGATGTGCTTGGCGGCGAGGTATCTTTGCCAATGCTCCTCCGGACTGGTCACGGCGTGTAGTGCAACTGGAACCAGCGATGGGAGACTTCGCTGCAAAACTAAGAAGAAACCGATTGTCACGATACAGAATGGCAAGGTCAGGACTGGCAGACCTAGAGGCGCAAAAATGGCACCGAGGACACCGCTTGCGATCGCCCCAAGGAAGGCGCACGCTGCACCGATGAGAATACTGCGGGCTGTTGGTGCATAGAACACGCCACCAATTGCCATCGCACAAAGGACAGCGTTGTAGCCCCACAATCCTGCGTACAGTTTCTCTGGAGGAACCCCGACGAGCCCGCCCGCGAGAACTCCTAAAATGCAGCCGAGCAGACCCACTGCTGCTCCAACGGGCGTACAGAGCGCAACTGCGAGGAAAACCAGGATGGCGGAGGCGAGCTTGTCTGCAAGGAACACCTGTCCAAAGCCGATCGGCAGCGACTGGGCAATCCGAAACCAGTCGAGTGCGTTGGATGTAGTTGCTGACGGTGCTGATGCTCCCAAGTTGAAGTAGGGCTGGGGCAAAAATAACACCGCGCTTAAGAATAGCAGTGTGGCAATGTTAAACGGTAGGGTCAACAGGGGAACTTTGAACTTGGTGACAAACCAGATGCCCATAGTCTTCATGAGAACGGTTGTCATCGCCGAGAAAACGATCGCTGCGATCGCCCACGCTGGGTTCCAGGCTCCGTTGCCCGACATACCAAAGGTTGCCAGCGCCGCCCCGACCAAGATGCCGTTGTAGCCGAACAGACCGTTGCGAATGCTGTCTCGATCCAGTTTCAGCCCGATCGCTGTCAGCGTCGATGCCACCACTGCCACCAGCCCCATGGTGCCAACCCAGGGTGACTGGATAAACAGCGCCGCCAGAATCAGCAGTCCGCTGAGGGGATTGTTGAGAAAGATCACCTGCCCGATCCCGCGCAGCGTGTAGTTAATAAAATCCAATCCGGGTTGATTGGCCAGACGCTGGTTTAGCTGTTGCATCGTTCCCAACATCGGCAGTCCGCTAGCCTCGCCCCCCTGGGATGACTCCTCTGACACTAAGATCTGGGAAATTAGTTCGTGCAGGGGTGATGCCTCATCGCCTTTGAGTCCTACCGAAGGGTGATCCGCCATAGCTGGCAAAAGTATAGTCATTTATAGACATGGGAGGCGTCAAGTCCCTCCCCCTTCACTTTTGCTTTAAGCGGATTAACCCGCATTGGCTGAACTACGCAGCTCTCTATCCCATTGCTGAACGCATTTGGGATTG
>NZ_JANMZH010000060.1:0-14278 GCF_031383065.1 Microcoleus sp. OTE_8_concoct_300
CAAGAGAGAGATGAATAATTCCGAT
This sequence comes from Microcoleus sp. OTE_8_concoct_300, assembly GCF_031383065.1. NCBI lineage: Bacteria > Bacillati > Cyanobacteriota > Cyanophyceae > Oscillatoriales > Microcoleaceae > Microcoleus > Microcoleus sp. OTE_8_concoct_300. The sequence goes on from NZ_JANMZH010000060.1 coordinate 26, forward strand.
GAAGAGCGGAATTGATATCACTCGGCGATTGAAATCGCTATCGAGAATCAGGGAAATCTCCCAGTAGGCGTTCTGCTAATTCTAAAAACTGTTCTGCTTGCGCGATTAATTGATTAGCCTCGGCTTCTGTAATTGCCGAATCGATATCATAATCCCCCTGATTTCGCAAATCTTGAGCATCAATTAAATAGCGGTGAAACTCGACCGGAACCCGCCCTGTACGAGCAAAATCTCGACCAAATGCCGAAATCACAGCAGCATGACTGGAAAAAGTTAAACCTTCATTCAACAAGAAAGGTTCGGCAACATAAAACATGGTGTAATAAGCTCGTGACGCTGCAAAGTCAGGAAGTGCATTAGCTACTAATAACCCAATACGGTTCAGTTAAGCTCGATCCCCCCTAGCCCCCCTTAAAAAGGGGGGGACAAGAACTTACTCAAAGTCCCCCTTTTTAAGGGGGATTTAGGGGGATCTCCGAGGAAGAAATATTTTTAACTGAACCGTATTGACTAATAACCTAGCGGCGCGCAGGCTTTCAGCATCTTTTGTCAATAGAGCAATTTGTTCTGGTTTCAAATCACTACTCCTTCTCTACGAACATTTAAAAAGAAAGGACTTTCTTCTTGCTGAAAACGTGTTGCAGAGGCAAAAGCACGCGAAATGACGACCGCACGATCTAAGCACAAAGCAGCAATAAATTCACTGGTGCGAGCGATTTCTTTGCCAGCATGAACGGGCTCGTTCAGAACAACTAAAATGTCAATATCAGAATCTTGTCTCGCATCTCCTCTAGCTTGGGAACCGTAGAGAATTAACTGCACGAGTCTTTCGCCATATAACTTGTGAAAGTAGTGGCGGAGTTCTGCTAAAATTTCTGGTAAATTATCGTTCATTTTGATTTGTTATGTTTGTAATATTAGACCTCTTGCAAAAGTCCTTTTCATAAATTTATTGGACGGGCTCTCCGGCCCATCCCACAAGAAAAAATAACTCTTGTGGGATGGGCATCTTGCCCGTCCTAGTTATTTTTGCAAGAGGTCTATTGTTTCCGGTTGCATCGGAATGATTAGCAGCCCAAATGAGGAGACGGCAGTGCCGTGTCCCTACAATGTTATTTTGGGTAAGGAGACGGCACTGTTGTCTCCTCTATATCATAAGGAGTGTAACCGGAATTGATATAACTGGTTCCCAGACCTAGCCTAGGAACGAGTAAAAAACGCATCAACCGATAACTTTCTTAATCAAATCCAACTTACCTAAATAGGGAGCGTACCGCCATTTTAAGTCAAGTAAAAATGACTTTTGCAGCACGCTTTTTTGATGCGAAAAAGTGTCAAAACTTGCTTTGCCGTGATAACTCCCAATCCCGCTGTCGCCAACTCCGCCAAAAGGTAAACTTGTTACTCCGACTTGCATAACCGTGTCGTTTATGCAAACTCCCCCCGAAGAAGTTTCCCGCAAAACTCGCTCTTGTTTCTCTTTATCCTTCGAGAACAAATACAAAGCTAGGGGTTTGGGACGGGCGTTGATTTGGGCGATCGCCTCCCCGAAATCATCATACTCCAAAACTGGCAAAATCGGCCCGAAAATCTCATCCTGCATCACAGGCGCATCCCAGGAAACCTTGTCGAGAACCGTCGGTGCAATATATTTATCTTCCGGGTTTGTTTGACCGCCGACGACAACTTCTCCGTCTTTGATAAACTCTGCTAAACGTCCTAAATGATGCTGATTGATAATTCGGGAATAGTCGGGACTTTTCTGCGGATCGTCGCCGTAAAATCCGTGAATAGCTGTTTTAATTGCCTGCATCAAATCGGGTTTAATTTTTTTATCAACTAACAGGTAATCTGGAGCGATACAAGTTTGACCTGCATTGATGAATTTGCCCCACGCAATGCGTTTAGCAGTGTATTCAACTTGAATATCTGAGTCTACAATGCAAGGAGTTTTGCCGCCCAATTCTAAAGTGACAGGTGTCAGGTGTTTGGCGGCGGCTTCCATGACTATTCTACCGATTTTTGTGCCGCCTGTAAAGAAGATGTGGTCGAATTTTTCGGCTAATAATTGTTGGCTGATTTCGACTCCTCCTTCGACGGCGGCTACGTAGGCGGGATCGAAGGTTTTGGTAATCATGTCGGCGACAACAGCCGACGTGTGCGAGGCGATTTCTGAAGGTTTGAGGATGGCGCAGTTGCCTGCGGCGATCGCCCCGACCAAGGGTGATATCATTAGCTGAAATGGGTAATTCCAAGGCCCGATGATTAAAACAACGCCCAAAGGTTCTGGGTAAATGCGGGCCGATGCTGGGAATTGATCGATCGAAGTAGGCACTTTTTTCGGCTTTGCCCACGATTTTACATTTTTGATGGCATAATTAACTTCTGCGATCGCAGCAATTTCAAAATAAGCCTCGTACTCCGGCCTGTTCAAATCAGCCTTGACAGCATCCACAATCCGTGATTGATTGGAAGCGATCGCACTTTTGAGATTCTTGAGTTGTTCGATCCGAAAATCCACATCTTTAGTTTTCCCAGTCGCAAAATATTGCCGCTGTTTCTGGATAATATCGCTGACGCTGATTACCATTTTTTGTCCTCTATGTCTATAAATAAATGTTACAACATGAAAACGGAACTCGGGTAAAGTGCGGGTGTTAAAAAAATTTACTCGTTTCGGGGCGGAAGAATTAGGATGATTGAACCGCGAAGACGCGAAGAACACGAAGGAAGAATTAGGAAGAGGAAGAGAAGAATTAGGTGTCTTGCGAGATGTCAGCGGTGCTAATCCTAAAATCTTCGCAGCAGTTGCGGATTTTGCCTTTACAAATGATTGAGAAATGCTATAAATTAGAAGCTGATAATTGTGGAACTGACAACGGAGTTGGCTTATGAGAATATCTAAGAACGATTTTTTTTTCTATTCCTGCTGGCTGCTTTGTTTGTTTGCAGTAGCAGGATGTACCTCTAAGCCCCAAAAGCAAGTTGTCATCTGCTCGAAAGACTTTACCGAACAAGCCATTCTCGCAGAAATTATAGCACAGCACATCGAAGCTAAAACAGATATCAATGTAAAACAAGAAAAGAATCTCGGAGGTTCGCTTTGCCATCAATCCCTAACAGCAGGTAAAATCGACTTGTACGTCGAATACACGGGTACTGCTTACGCCAACATACTCAAACAAAAACAGATTTCTGACCCCAAAAAAGTCCTCGATTACCTCAAACAAGAATATCCCAAACAGTTTAAAGCAGAATGGACGGAACCGCTGGGATTTAATAACAGTTTTGCGATTATTTTGCGCGGAGATCAAGCTAAAACACTCAATTTACAAACTCTCTCGCAACTTGGGAAAGCTGCACCACAATTACGCGCTGGTTTCGGCCCAGAATTTAACGAGAGAGAAGATGGATTTCCCGGATTGGCTAAAACTTACGGGATTAAATTTCGAGAACAACCGAAGGAATTGCTGTTAGGATTGCTTTATCAAGCGCTGCAACGAAAAGAAGTAGATGTGATTGCTGGTAATACGACGGACGGTTTGATTCAAAGTTTGGGTTTAGTAGTGCTCAAAGATGACAAGAACTATTTCCCGCCCTACCAAGCAGTTCCGGTTGTGCGATCGCAAATTTTGGAGAAATACCCAGAATTGCGTCAAGTGCTCGCAGAATTGGGCGGCAAAATCTCCGAGGAAGATATGCGGAAACTAAACTATCAAGCTGACGGGGAACAGCAGGAAGCGGGACAAGTGGCGCGGGAGTTTTTGCAGCAAAAGTTGGGCGGTTCCCAGCCCGCACCTAGCGCAAAGTAATCGGCAGTTTCTCTCCTAAAAGTTCACTTTATATGCGTAGCAGCTTACTTAAAAGTTGGGATTAGAAATTGGTAAGTATTGGGATTTGTACGGTTTCAGCAATTTTATGAGCTAACTTTTGAAAGTCTCCGTAAACACTTTGCACGGCCTGGACGTGAGAACCAATTGCCCCATCCGCAGGTTTGAGGTGGAACATAGGTTTATGGGCTTCTTGGGCAAGTGGCATCAGACTCTGATAGTGTTTTAGCAAAGCTAAACAGTGAGGATCTTCCGCGATAGAAAGCGTGCTATTTTCCGATTCATTGAGCACAGCTTCCCGATAAATATTAGGAATCCGTGCAATCCATCGCTGATAAGCTTTCACTGGGCGGTCTAGCCGTACCGAGTGTTGCAGGACAATATAACCAACAGGTTGCATTTGACCTTGAGGAAGCTTTAAATCAGGGGCAGGATTTTTCTCTAATCTTTCTAGCCATTCTTGCCGCCAGCGTCTGAGAGTTGGGCCGAGATTTTTCAATCCTTGCAGTGAGAATAAATCCGGTGATAGAGGAACTACAACATAGTTAGCTGCAATCAAAGCGGCCCGGTTAATCGCTCCTAGATTCGGGCCGATGTCTGTCAAAACTACATCAGCTTGATGAACTTCTGCTGCTTTTTGCAAGAGCCGCCAAAAAGCAGAAATGACCCGAAAAGAACGCTCCTTGCGATCGGTGCACCCGGGCCATTCTGCTGAGAGGTCATCTTCAAATCCAGAGAGCAATAAATCTCCTACCAAGAGTCCCAATCTTTCTTCAATGTGCTCTACTTCTGGAGTAGCAATATCACCAATTCCTCTAATTAAAGGCTGTACGCAGCGAAAAACTGTGTTAGGTTGGTTATTGCCTTCCCACAATTCTTCTAAACGTTCTTCCTCTAGAAAAGCAGCAGTCAGATTGGCTTGGGGGTCTAAATCTGCTGCTAGCACCCGCAGTCCTAAATTGCGATACATCCAGGCTAAATGATAGACTAGCGAAGTTTTACCGACGCCACCTTTATTATTGAAAAAAGCAATAATGGGTACTGTCACGGATGCCTCCTAATAATTACTAAAACATGAGCATCTTCGACAACAAACTCCGGTGGTGGGCTGCCATTTTTTTGCAGTGAATTGCGAGCTGTGGGAATACCAATTCCAAACCTTTGTACATAACCAAGATTTTTTAAGGCTTCTGCTAAGTTTGGATTGCGGTAGTCAGTGATTCCAGGCATACCAAAATTTTGTCTGTTAACTTGTCCAAAGGGCCCCCCGGGGTTTTGAATTTCAATGCGATCGCTAAACCAGGTAATTCTTACTGGTGCATAGGTTCCTTCATAGGTGCGGTGCAAGACCGCATTTCTAGCAAGCTGTTGCAGTGCTACTAACGGGTAATCTGGCTGCTGGATTTCCACTGACTGAGCGGTAATATCAGAAGCTACTGAGATATGAGATTGCAGTATTTCATCTAACACTCTCAGCATCATAGAAAGTGGCCCGGCAATTTCTTTCTGGTCTTTAATTGCGTCAGTTAGCTCAGTTCCCTCTATTCGCAAAAATTGAATGTAAGCACCCGGTATCAATTGCCTGGGGTCTTTTCCTACTACCAATATACCTAGGTTTGTTGGCTGAATAGGCGGTAAAGTGGTAATAAATCTTACTGATGCTAATTGGTGTTCGACGGTTCTTTGATTTTCTTCTAATATGTCACTAGGCAATGTTGAAGGTAGATATTCCTGTTGAAATAAAGTTAAATTTAAGTCATCTAGTGTCCCGGAAGGCAAAGATTGAATATCAAAAGGTAAATCTCTGGAACGCCGTTTTTCTGAGAGACGGCGCTCTTCTTCGGCTGTGGCAGTAGCGCGGCGGGGACCCACCCGTACCCAGATTCGCCCGTCATAGCGGACAGGGGGTGCATCTGATGGTTCTACAATGACTGCTGCTAACTCGCATCCCGCAAGCGTTCGCTTTTGCACGGTTATCACGGGAAAAGGCAGTATATTTCCATCTGAACGCATATCCGAGAGGGTTTGTAAAAGTTGATCGGTGATGCTCAAATTGGCACAGCTTCCATCATCATTAACACCTATAAATAGTACCCCTGGCTGTTGGTGGTTTGGCAAGTCGTTGGCAAAAGCGCATATAGCCTGACGGAGTTTACCTTTATCGGATATTGAGGCCTTGCGCTCTACTCGATCGGATTCAATGTCTTTGAGGAGAGTTTCTAACTGACTGTCATCCATGTTTTAACTTATTTCTCGTAAAGTATTCTTACTGCTTGCTAACAGCAGACTGCGGCTATTTGGGGAATTGTTAAGAGTTAAAAGAGAAAAGTTTATTGTCAATTACTACTTACCAATTTCCCGAATCAGCCGCTCAATTAAATTTCTAATTCACTTCACTCAACCTGCGCAAATTCAAAATATCGCTCATCTTTTTAATTTGCATACAAGTGCGCTCGAACTGTTCCTTATCCTCAATATCCATGCACAAGTCAATTAATGCGGGCAAACCGGGATAGGTTTTTACTTGAGCGCTGCGGACGTTGACTTTGTTGTCCTTTAAATGCGATAATACATCGTTGAGAACTCCTACTCGATCGAGAGCCTCAATTTGAATGTTGACAGCATAAGTATTCGGGCGGCTAGCATTGCGATCGCTCGAATTCCAACTCACAGGAACTAACCGATCGCCCGGTACGCTCTCAACATTTACACACCCTTGCCGATGAATCGAAATTCCCCGAGTGCGAGTCACAACTCCAATAATTGCTTCCCCAGGAATCGGACAACAACAGCCGGATAAGTGGTAGAGCAATCCCTCTACACCTGCGATCGGCGATTTGCTCGGAGACGAACTCGGTACTGGTTTCGGTGTCGTCGATGCAGGTATTAGCTGGGGCAATTCCTGTCCTCCGGCGGGAGCAGTTTCAATTTTTTGCTGCACTTTTACTAAATCTCGCAGTCGATTTACTACGAGATTTAGGGTGACTTCGCCATAGCCCAAACCGGCGATTAAATCTTCGACGCTGTGGTAGTTGCAGCGCTGAGCCACAGACTGCATGGGTTCAGATTTCAGCAAAGATTCCAAGCCGTTTTTACCTAATTCTTTTTCCAGCAATTCCCGCCCGCGAGCGAGATTTTCATCTCGGTGCGATCGCTTCAACCACTGGCGAATTCGGTTTTTAGCTCCGTTTGTCTTGACAAAATTCAACCAGTCGGAACTCGGATGACCATTTTTTTGGGTCAAGATTTCTACAATATCGCCGTTCTTTAAAACCTTGTCTAGTGTTACCATTCGCCCGTTGACTCTCGCACCGGTGCAGCGATTGCCAATTTCTGTGTGAATGCGGTAAGCAAAATCTACGGGAGTTGAGCCGCTATTGAGAGCAATCACGTCTCCGTTAGGAGTAAAAACGTAAATATCTTCATCGAATAAGTTGTCCTTAATGCTTTGTAAATATTCGCGATCGTCTTTGAGGTCGCTTTGCCATTCTAGGAGTTGCCGCAGCCAAGTAAATTTTTCGTCGTCGCCGGTGACTGTTGTGTTAGAACCGCCAGTTTCTTTGTATTTCCAGTGCGCGGCAATGCCATATTCTGCAATGTGGTGCATTGCTACGGTGCGAATTTGCACTTCTATGGGGCGGCCGCTGGTTCCGATTACTCCGGTGTGCAAAGATTGATAGCGGTTGGCTTTTGGTAAACCGATATAATCTTTAAAGCGACCGGGAATCGGGCGGAAAGAATCGTGGACGATCGCCAAAGCCCGATAACAGTCATCATTGCTTTCTACTATGATCCGCACCGCAGCAATATCGTACACTTGGTTAAACCCTTTTTGCCGGCGCTGCATCTTCCCATAAATCCCGTACAAATGTTTGGGACGACCGCTAACTTCATAGCATTTAATGCCTAAATTGTCAAGCCTTTCTCGCAAACTATCTGTGACTTCTGCGAGTTGAGTTTCTCGATCGCCTCGCTTCTCGGCAACCAATTCCTGAATTTCGCGGTAAGCTTCCGGTTCCAGGTATTTAAACGCTAAATCTTCCAATTCCCACTTAAAGCGCCCGATACCCAAACGGTTCGCCAGGGGAGCAAAAATATCTCGGGTTTCTAGGGCAATAGTGCGCTGCTTTTCTTCGGACAAATGCTCCAAAGTCCTCATGTTGTGCAGCCGGTCTGCCAGTTTGACCACAATGACGCGAATATCTTTAGCCATTGCTAGGAACATTCGGCGGAAATTTTCAGCAAGGCGCTCTGTTTTGCTGGAAAAATTAAACTTAGAAAGCTTGGTGACACCTTCGACCAACTGCCGCACTTCCGGGCCGAACCGCTGTTCTATTTCTTCGAGAGTAATATCTGTATCTTCAACAATGTCGTGGAGGAAGCCGGCGGCAATCATGACGTTGTTGCCGCCCATATACCGGAGTATTCCAGCGACAGCTACCGGATGGCAAATGTAAGGTTCTCCGGATTTGCGGTACTGTCCTTCGTGCAAGTCGCGGGCAAATTCAAAGGCGCGACAAATTAAGCTGTTGTCAGTCGAGCAATTCGGGTTAGAAGCCTCATCAGGCTGCGATCGAGCATTCAGGCATTCTTGGAGCCAATCGGGAACTACAGCAGGATCGATCGAAGGAGAGGAGGTCAGAGTGTTCGCGTTCATGGGGTGCACCTTTAAAACTTAGAAATACAAATGGTTAAAAGCCGATTTTCGGTTGAATTGCCGAAATTATGTGTTTAGCTATACTAAGCTAATTGAAGGCCACAATTTGCAATTCCAAAAAATAGTCGATTTTTGTGTTAACTATAGCTATCTCATTCGGAGTCGCCCCCCCTCGCAGGTAGGAAAATATAGTGACACCACTACCGCCGCCGTGGTCTGCCACTCGGGTAAAATAAGCATATTTGGGCGGTAGCAGTTGAGGTTGCGGGCGATCGGCTGCATCAGGCAACGCTAAACTAAAAGCAGGAGCCAAAAGGGTCGAGTCAGGGCAGCCCATCAAAAAAAGTTCTCAAAAAACAGGGAATTGCGGCAAAAACGCACGGCTTTCCTGAATATGAGCAAACCTTAAGCAAGTATCTACTTTGATTATAAATACAAATTTGTTTACAAAATCATGATATTGTCCGAAGACCGCCGCCAGTGCTACCAAGAATTACAGCAAGCACTAGAACAACTACAAAAAACTGCTGCACAGGATAATCTGGATCGGGCCGCGCTGGCGATCGAATACAGAAAAGTGCAACAATTTTTCGGAAACCAAATTATGAGAGCCGAAAGCGATGAGTTAGACGCCTCGGAAACACCCCCAGAGCAGTCCTATTTGACGGAAATTCACAAGCAACTGCGGTTATTGGGGACAGATGTCACGTTTTTGCAAGCGTCGCGCCAGCCAGCGACAGCAAAGGCGAGGCAAACTGCGGCGATTGCGCGGCTTAACACGCTGATTGGCTACAGTGGCGCGCTACTGCAAAAAAATTCTGGTTCTTCAGGGCCCGCCCAGATGCAGAATTAACAACTGAATTAACAGGGAATTGAGAAGGCAAGGAGAAATAAAGTGGTGGAATGTCCAAAATGTAAACATCCCAACTTAGAAGGCGGCACCTTAGCCGGCAGTATGTCAGTACAGTGGTGTCCCAACTGTTACGGGATCTGGATTCCAGGCAGAGAATACGAAGCTTGGCAGAAAGAGCAGAGCGAGTGGTACAACAAATCCGACAAGCCACAGGCGACAGGCACTCTCGGCATAGAATTCACGCCCAGTGCCTACGACAGCAAAGCAGCGCTGTGTCCCGAAGACGGTCACTATCTGTCGCGGGCGAAAGTTCCCTTCAGCAGAGTGCCCTTTTACATAGAGCGCTGTATGTTGTGCGGGGGCATTTGGTGCGATAACGGCGAGTGGGACATTCTCGAAACTCTGGGATTCCACACCGAGATTGACAAGATGTTTTCTCCCAATTGGCAAGCTAAGGCCCGCGTGCAAGAACTCGCCTCTCGGGAACGTCAAGTGCTTACTGAGAAGCTGGGGCCGGATATCGCCGGATATGTGTTGGAACTCGCGGAAGTTTTAGCAGACCATCCCCACGCAGATTGTGCGGCTACTTACATACTGCGGAGAGCTGAGTTGAAGCGAAAGGAAATTTAGTCAGTTGATGGTTGTCAGTTGTTAGTTGTCAGTTGTTAGTTGTTAGTTGTCAGTTGTCAGTTGTCAGTTATCAGTTGCTCGGTGAATGATGTACTAATAAAAGCTTTGTTTGTAGCTATTTTTATTTTTATTTACAAACAGCAGAGCAGTCTCTTGCCAATAACTAATAACTCTGAAACACTAAGAAGTAACAGCCAGTATATTGACCATTAAATAACAAATAACAACTGACCACTGACCACTGACTACTGACCGAAAGCATCCACGATACAAGCCCCCGAATTTATCCGTGGGGTTAATGCTTTAATTCTTTAATCTAAAATCCAAAATCTAAAATCTAAAATCGATTGACTAAGGGCTAATGACTAATGACTAATGACTCTTCTCTATTTTCCGTTGAAAATCTGCGAGTAGCTTATCCTCAGCGGCGCGGCCAATCCGGTTGGGCCGTTGACGGGGTTTCCCTGACGCTGCAACCGGGGGAAAAACTCGGATTAGTTGGGGAGTCTGGGTGCGGTAAGTCAACTTTGGGAAGGGCGGCGATGCGGTTGCTGCCGGATTCGACGCTGATTGAGGGGCGAGTTGGTTTTGCTGGAGAGTCGGTGTTTGACATGAATGCTTCGCGGCTGAGACGGTTTCGGGGCGAAGCTGTGGCATTGATTTTTCAAGATCCGATGACTCGTCTCGATCCTTTGATGACTGTGGGGGAACACTGCATCGAGACTTTGCAAGCTCACAGACCGAATTTGGATCGCAAGCAAGCTAAGAAACGGGCGATCGAAACTCTGGAAGCTGTGAAAATTCCGGCGTCTCGCTGGTCGCAATTTCCCCACGAATTTAGCGGCGGAATGCGGCAAAGAGTAGCTATTGCTTTGGCTCTTTTGCTCGATCCAAAATTAATTGTGGCCGACGAACCGACTACAAGTTTGGACGTAACTGTCGCCGCCCAGATTTTGCACGAATTAACCAGACTTTGCGCTTCCAGGGGAACAGCTATTTTGTTGATTTCTCACGATTTGGCGATGGTGGCCGAGTATTGCGATCGCATTGCGGTGATGTACGGCGGTAAAGTCGTAGAAACAGGGCCGGTGGAGAACGTTTTTAAACAGCCGCAGCACGAATATACTCGATCGCTCCTCAAAGCAGCTTTGCACATTCAAGCCGATTCCGAGACGGGGAAGGAAAAAGAAGGAACAGGAGAGAAGGAAAATTATCCGCTTAAATCCCAGTCAAATTCGCCTCTTTTGACAGTGACGAATTTGCAGCAACACTACAGTTTAGAAAGCAATTTATTAGATCAGTTATTTGCCCGGAATCGCCAGGTAATTAAAGCAGTAGACGGCGTTAGTTTAGAGCTAGAACGGGGAGAAATCCTAGGGCTAGTGGGGGAGTCCGGCTGCGGAAAAAGTACCTTGTCACGCACGATTTTGCAGCTAATTACCGCCACAGGCGGCAAAGTTGAATTTCAAGGAATAGATATAACTGCCCTCAACCGCGATGCTGTGAGGAAGCACCGCCGCGAAATGCAAATGATATTTCAAGACCCCCATGCTTGCCTGAATCCGATGATGACTGTCGGGCAAAGTATAGCTGACCCTTTGTTTATTCACAAATTAGCTAATGCCAGCGAAGCTAAAAAACAAGTAATTCAAATGTTAGAGCGGGTGGGTTTGACTCCTGGGGAGGATTTCTTTCGCCGCTATCCGGGGGAATTGTCGGGAGGACAACAGCAGCGAGTTTCGATCGCCCGCGCTTTGATTACTCGGCCACAACTGATAATTTGCGACGAACCCGTGAGTATGCTGGATGCCAGCGTGCAGACTCAAGTTTTAGAGCTGATGTTGGAGTTGAAGCAGGAATTTAATTTGACTTATCTGTTTATTACGCACGATTTGTGGGTGGCGAGATTTTTTTGCTCGCGCATTGCGGTAATGAATGCGGGAAAAATAGTTGAAATCGGCAAGACTAGAGATATTTTTACTAATCCACAGCACCCTTACACTCAGCAGTTGTTGCAGGCTGCTCCTTTACTTGCCCGGACGCAATAGAAAGCTATAAAATTGGGGCAATCTAATGTCTCTCACCGGCTTCTAGATGGATTTCGGAAATTTCTGGTTAAATTCGCTAAAGTGTAGGCAGACATTTCAAATCATCCCACCGACACCAAGCACCATATGGCAGAATCTGACCTAGGCAGTTTTGCGGTGGCACCCGAAGCCTCACTCGCGATCGCACAAGATGAAGACACCGAGATCGATCGTCCGACCGTAACTCGGTCGTCAGCATACAACAACTGGTCTGCCGACGATCCCGTGGGAGCTTTGTTCAAGGAAATGGCTCGGTATCCTCTACTGACTGCCGCCGAAGAGGTGGAGTTGGCGCGCCGCGTTCAAGAATTGGTAGCCCTGGAGAAACTAGAACAGCGTTTGCAGCAGGAATTGGACAGAGTGCCGACAAAAGCTGAACTCGCGGCGGCTTTGGGGGTGAGCGAAACTCAACTGCAACAGCTTCGCCACCAGTGTCAGTCGGCGAAACGGAAAATGATCAGCTCGAATTTGCGCTTGGTAGTTTCGATTGCCAAACGCTATCTAAATCGGGGCGTGCCTTTTCTCGATTTAATTCAGGAAGGAGCTTTGGGTTTGAATCGGGCCGCCGAAAAGTTCGATCCGGAGAAGGGTTACAAGTTTTCTACCTATGCCTATTGGTGGATTCGCCAAGGAATTACCCGGACAATTGCCAATCAAGGGCGGACGATTCGCTTGCCGGTTCATATTGTCGAACAGTTAAATAAACTCAAAAGAGTTTATCGGGATTTGAGGCGTTCTCTTCAACGCAATCCCAGTGAAGCTGAACTTGCTAGAGAAATGGAAGTTACTTGCCAACAGCTTCGCTACCTCCAGCAAGTACGTCGGCAATCTTTGTCTCTCAACCATCGCATCGGCTCCGAAGAAAGTTCGGAACTTTTGGATGTTCTCGAAGATAACGCGACGCAATCTCCAGAAGCTCAAATGAATGAGATGATGATGCGCCAAGATATTTTGGAGGTGTTGGACAGTATTTTGACTGAGCGGGAAAAAGAGATTGTTGCTATGCGTTACGGTTTGCTGACCGGCGAACCTTACACTTTAGAAGAGGTTAGCAGTTTGTTCAATTTGTCCCGCGAACGAGTCCGTCAAATTCAAAATAAGGCAATGCGAAAGCTGCGCCGCCCTCAAGTGACGGAACGATTGAAGGGCTGGTTGAAATAAGCTAAAAAACATTGAGTTTAAATTTTGAAAAACCTTAAAATTCTTGTGGGGGTCACTCCGACCCCGCCGTAAATATGCTTGTTCAAGGTGGAAAAGCTTAATTAAAAATTACAAATTAAAAATGTCTTGATGTGGTATTTTTAATTGTTGATTGTCGCGTACTACTTACTTATTTATGTCTTCTGAGGTAATTTTGCGTCCAGCTACCCGCGCCGACGTGCCGGTGCTGTTTGATTTGATTAAAGCTTTAGCTGAGTACGAAAAATTATCTCATGCCGTTACTGGCAATGCCGTTGATTTAGAGCATCATTTGTTTGGCGATCGACCTTTTGCTGAAGCGATTTTAGCAGAGTGCGAAAATCAAGTGGTGGGCTGGGCGCTATTTTTTTACAATTATTCTACTTTTTTGACTCAGCCGGGAATTTATTTGGAAGATTTGTTCGTGGTGCCAGAGTTTCGAGGGCGGGGAATTGGCAAATCTTTGATAGTTTATTTAGCACAGTTGGCAGTAGAAAAAGGCTGCGGGCGTTTGGAATGGAGCGTTTTGGATTGGAATGAATTGGCGATCGGATTTTACAAGGGTATCGGTGCTGATGTGATGCCCGACTGGCGGATATGCCGGGTTGCGGGCGAGTCTTTGGCAACTTTGGCATCGAAGTAATTCAGGACCGGCGTACCCAACCCCTACTCCCCACAAAAAATTCATCTGTTGTGGAACAGGCATCTTGCCTGTGTGTGTAACAGGCATCTTGCCTGTGTGTGGAACTTGCCTGTGTGTGGAACAGGCATCTTGCCTGTGTGTGGAACAGGCATCTTGCCTGTGTGTGGGCCTGTGTGTGGAACAGGCATCTTGCCTGTGTGTGGGCCTGTGTGTGGAACAGGCATCTTGCCTGTGTGTGGAACAGGCATCTTGCCTGTGTGTGGAACAGGCATCTTGCCTGTGTGTGGGCCTGTGTGTGGAACAGGCATCTTGCCTGTGTGTGGAACAGGCATCTTGCCTGTGTGTGGAACAGGCATCTTGCCTGTGTGTGGGCC
>NZ_JANMZH010000110.1:0-24730 GCF_031383065.1 Microcoleus sp. OTE_8_concoct_300
CACCAGGCGGCAAAACAGCGATTTCCGCTTCTGAGGATAAAACCCTGAAAATCTGGGACACCGAGACAGGTACGGAAGTTAGAACCCTCATCGGTCATACTAGCTGGGTAAATGCAGTGGCGATCGCACCAGACGGCAAAACAGCAATTTCCGGTTCAGTGGATGACACCCTGAAAATCTGGGACACAGCAAGCGGCACTGCACTTAGAACCCTCATCGGTCATACTAACTCGGTAAGTGCAGTGGCGATCGCACCAGACGGCAAAACCGCGATTTCCGGTTCATGGGATTGCACCCTGAAAATCTGGGATCTGCTTGGTGGCAAAGAAATTGCTAGTTTCAGCGGGGATTCTGGCTTCGATTGCTGTGCAGTTTTACCTGATGGAGTGACAGTTGTAGCGGGCGATCGATCTGGCCGGGTGCATTTCCTGCGATTGGAGGGAGTTAGCGGCGGGCGATAATCCAAGAAACCGGGTTTTTGCCCGAATCTGTCGGTTGTAACGAAGTATTTCGGTAAAAACCCGGTTTCTGGGCCACCCGCCGATCCAAGAAACCGGGTTTTTGTCCGAATCTGTGGGTTATAACGAGGAATTGTCGTAAAAACCCGGTTTCTGGGGCCCCGCGATCGGGTTTTTTCGTGATGGGCGATTCCCTACGGGATAGCTACGCTTCACGGGTTTTTGGGTTGATTGGGCGATCGAATTTGAGAGAAATGTGCGATTCCCTACGGGATAGCTACGCTTCACGACTTTTATTGTTCGGAGATAGTATTCGGATCGATCGGCACAATTCCTTCGCTGGCGTAGCGAGTAAAATCCTTAACATTTAGCGTCAAAATATGTGCTGCACCATTTGCTTTCATAATAGCCACAAGACGAGCATCATGTACCTGAATTCCCGAAACTCTGTAGGTAACAACTAACCTACGCCACTCGGAGTATGTTAAATGCGTGTCGGGAAACAACGGAAAAAGACGCTCGATCCGCTGTAACAGGCGATCGGCATCAGCAGGAGTCAACCCAAAGCCATTTTTCTCGATCGGGCGAGTAACCACATTCCAAAACTCAACGCAGTTTTGTGATGCTACTTGCAGTTTATATCCATCTTGTCGCAATTTTTTTACAGCAGTTCGGATTACAGGGTATAAAGGATGAGAGCGATCGGCAAACCGCAGCAAAATATTCGTATCCACAAGACATAACATTGCTATGGATGATCCTCATAGATACCAGCACGACTCACCGCAAAATCCGATAGCGTAGGGACATTTACTCCCATGTTTTTAATTAACTCATCAGCAAATTCATCTAAAAGTATTTCAAACTCACTATCGCTGATTTCTGCACCAGAATCACTTGCCTTTGATGACGAGCCCGGCGCTGACTGCCAAGTTAGGAAATCTACAAAATTAAGAACAACTTCTAGCTGCGGTTTACCTAAATAACGCAGCTTACTTACAATGCTTTCAATTACAGCTTCCATACATTTATTTATAGTTGAGCTTTAATTGTGATTAATTTCAGGTTATAGCAAAAATATCAAATTTTGTCAAATTTACCCAACTGCGAGAGAATGGGAAGGGATCTCGACTTTTTGGGAAACGGGCGATCGACTCTTCAACCCGTGTGCCGTTGCTATGAGCAACGCCCAAAAAGTTAAATTTAAATACAGAACACCAGATCAATCAACCCTTGGCTCATCCAATCCCAGCGGCACAAAATATTGACTGTAAACCACACTATCCGGCTCCCAAAGCGGCCGCCAATAAACATTTTGAATCACCGCCTTCTCCCCATCACCATCATCCGGCCACTGAAAACTGACGATCGCAATATTGCTATATCCCACAATCTCATCACCCTCTTGCAGCCAGCGATTGCGCCACAACAGCGATATCAAATTCCACAACCTATGCAGCACAGACAATTGTTTATTTTTATGCGATCTCTCTGACGCAGTTCCCTTTTCGACGCGCAAAAACACCCGAGCTCTTTGCCGTTTAATCCAGTCAATTCGATAGCCCCAATCAGGCAGAGATTGTCTATTTTTGAAACCAGCCGCCACAGCCTTCTTTATGCTGATCGTCGAAATCTTCATTAATTCCAGCGGCTCATTCCATCCCAAACATTGGTGCGATCGCTCAGGAAGCAACGACTTAATCTTAGTATGAACTAAATGCGTTTTCCACTCCTCATTGATAAAAGCACTAGCAGTCAACTGCGCCAGCACAGAATATTGACAACTTGACTTATAATGCGCCCCCCCCAAAGGCTCAATATTTGATCGAGAATCGCCAAAATGACAATCATACCAATAACTCAGTCGCACAGCAGCAGCATAGTGAATATCCCCCGTCAACACAATCACCCGATCGCGCTGTTTAAAAAATTCCACCAACAGCTTCACAAAAGCCAACTCATGAAAATTCCAAGCATCCCCCGCATCACTACTAAAAACCTTCCCCTGTGCCAAATCCCACTTTTGCACCGCATCAATAAGCCACAAACTCACCAAATTTGTCGGCACAACCACCAGCGTCGCCTCAATCTCAAACTCCCCAGTTTTATTCAGCAAATCCGTCTCCTTCAAAGGTTTCTGAATTTGCTCCTCAAAACCTTTGTGAGTCAAAAGCATCGGCGGATCCATCGGGCTTTCCACCGGATACCCCCGCCAAGTCCGCGTATCCAGCACAATCACCTCGTGCTTAAAACTTCTCACAGTAAAATGCCAATTCAAAACCTCACTTGCACCCTCAAAATCCCGATCCAAAATAAAAACATCTTCATCTAATTTAAACTTAGGCAAATTAGTTTTCGGATCGATCCTGGGAATTCCCAAATACGAAGCCGCCTTCTCCCAAACAGAAACATCAGTCCCCGCCGAAGCCGACCATTTTTCAGCAGCCTTTAATAATTTATCTCCCGGTTTTTCGCGATCGAACTGTGCGGGCGTATTTCCCCAAGCCTGAAACACAGCATAAGCCAGCAAAGCATTCTGCACCACCCGCCGGCCCAGCGGCTTCCCCAGCACCCGGTAACACCACTCTCGATTCAAAAACAAATCATCGCTAACATCATGGTCATCGCAAATCATATAAGTAGGAATATTCGCTAGCGCCCTCCTCACCCTCCACAAATTGCGGGCAAAACCCTCAAGTTCAACAACTTCTTTATCCCAGACTTTTGCCTGCTTAGAATTTGGGCAAATATCCTTACCCTTCGGGAAATGCGTGCACCAAAGAATCGGCGACCAAACTAACAAATACATCGCGCAATATTCCCCCAAACCGAACAAGTGACTTTTAGATTTTTCCGATTGATTCACCAACATCGCCGTAAAGCCGCCAAAATCTCTGGCAATATCGCTGCGAGTCCCCGGCTGTAACTGAATTGGTTTTTTGGACTCATACTCAGTATCAGACGGTTTCTGAATTGGCGACTCTCTAAAAATTTTTCTCTCTTGGCCACCTGCATTTTCGTTTTCCGAAATTTTAGGTATACTGATACACAAATTCTTTTTAATTTGGGCATCATCTATCAGGGGTAGACTCTCTTCCCAGCCCAAAAGTGTATCGCCAGCATCAGTCAAAGCCCACAGCATCGCATCGGCAACGTCATCGCCGTAAATTTGGTCGCCCGTTAAAAAGAGTTGGTGGGGTCTACTATTTGCCATTCCTGCAAACTGTTCGATCGAATTATCCAAGATTGGCAGGGCATCTCTGCCGTCTCCGTGGGGCTTGCGACAAGAACCGTGAACGATACGCAAATAGTTTAAATCCTTCGGCGGCAGCGCAAAAGTCGGCAACTGGTGAGGGAAATAACTAATCGTCTCCGGCCCCAAAGCCGACAAATCAGGGGAGGCCGGCCACAAGCAAGAAATGAGATTTTCTTTCTCATTTTCTGGGACTAGAACCCCGGACTGCGACTCGGGACTCCCAGCAAACTCGATGTCATAAGCATAAATTTGCCCGAATGTCAAGACCTTGCTGTTAATTGGTTTAGCAGTCACCGCCACTACGTGCAGGTATTTGCCGAGCTGCACGGTAGAGTTCGCACCTTGGAGCAAGGGCCGATCGACAATTTCGCCGGTTCCGCCCTCAGTCGAATAAACCTTGAGTTCGACTTGGCGGGGTGCTTTCAGAGCCAGCCAAACTGTCACGAGCTCTGTTTGAGTCCGGCGCAAAATCGGGCCCGCAAGGATGAGCGGCAAGTGATGAATTCGATGACTTAAGGGAGTCCACGACATAGGATTTAAAAAAATAAAAATTAAATAAGGGTGCTCTAGCAATCAGATTTTAGGCGATCGACAACCTGTCACCCGCTTAATTAATGCTAAGTCTGCCAACCCGTGTCAGCAAGTTTGTAACAATTCATTAAGTAAAATTAATAATCAACCATGCTACAAGAACAACAATTACAGCTTTTCCTAGATTCAGCCCTGCAGTCGCCAGCAATTAAATCATCAGAACCCGCCGGACGGCCCAACAGCGGGCCGATCTGCTCGTCACCTTTAGATCGGGCGATCGACCGCTACCCCCTCACCGTGGCTCCAGAAACCCCGATAGCCGAAGTGTTGGCTCTCATGAACCCGATGCACGTCTCCTGTAAGCTTTGTGGCGAAAAACAAAACGCTCTTAAGAACACGGCCAAGCGCAGTTGCGTCTTAGTAGTGGAAGATAATCGGCCGATCGGCATTTTTACAGAACGGGATATTATCGTCAAGCTAACTACCGTCGCAGCTTGTGCGGTAGGACTGACAATTGCTGACGTAATGACTCGATCGCCCATTACCCTCAAACAATCCGAGTCTCCAGATATTTTCACAGCTATGTTCACGTTGCGCCAGCACCAGATCCGGCATTTGCCCGTAGTCGATGAGGACTCGCGACTTCTGGGCATCATCACCCGCGAAGCCATCCACGAAGCCCTGCAACCGGTTAACTTGCTAACCAATTTGCGCTGTGCAGCAGATGTCATGACGCACCAAGTCATTTCGGCCCCACAAACAGCCTCAGCCCTCGATTTAGCCCAGCTCATGGTCAAGCATCAAGTTAGTTCCGTCGTCATTGTCGAAGAGCAAATTCAGCATCCCTCAGGGGCGATCGCACCAACACAAAAATACGAAATTCCGATCGGCATTGTCACCGAGCGCGACATCGTGCAGTTTCACGCCCTCGAATTAAATCTCTCGGAAATCTCGGCAACAGAGGCCATGAGTGCACCTTTATTTTGCATATCTCCCGCCGATTCCCTCTGGAGTGTCCACCAGTCCATGCAGCGACACAGCGTCCGGCGTTTGGTAGTAGTTGGGAGCCAGGGAGAACTTTTGGGTGTTGTCTCAGAGACAAGTTTGCCACAAGTTTTTAACCAATCTGAAGTGTACGGGACGATCGAGCTTTTGCAGCAAGCAGTGGACGAGCGAGCCGCCCAATTGCAGCACGCCAACGAACTTTTGCAGCAAGAAATTTTAGAGCGGCAGCGGGCCCAAGAAGCCCTGCGCCAAGCTCACGACGACTTAAAAAAACAAGTTGAAGAACGCACCGCTCAACTTTTAGAATCAAATGAATTGTTGAGGCGGGATATTATCAAGCGCCAGCGAGTCGAAGAAGTGTTGCGGCGAAAGCAAAGTTGCTTGAAAAATCAAGCGCAGCAATTAGAGCAAACTGTGCGAAAGTTGCAGCAAACTCAAACTCAATTAGTGCAAACCGAAAAAATGTCTTCTTTGGGACAAATGATTGCCGGTATCGCTCACGAAATTAACAATCCTGTTAATTTTATCTACGGCAACCTTTCCCACGCCAGCCACTACATCAAAGAATTGATCCAACTGTTGGAACTTTACCAGCAGCACTATCCCGAACCAGTCTCGGAAATTCGCGAAGCAGCAACAGACATGGAAGTCGATTTTTTGGTAGAAGACTTATCTAAGATCGTGTCTTCTATGCAAGTAGGAACCGAACGCATCCGCCAAATAGTTGTGTCGATGCGCAATTTTTCGCGATCGGATCAATCTAACATCAAGCTCGTTGACATTCACGAGGGACTCGAAAGCACTTTGTTGATTTTGCAGCATCGGCTCAAAGCTTACGGCGGACATCCATCTATTCACATCATTAAAGAATACGGCAATTTGCCCCACATCCAGTGCTGTGCCGGTCAGATCAATCAGGTGTTCATGAATATTATCGGCAATGCGATTGATGCTTTGGATGAAGAAATCCAGACAGGGAAATGGGCGACGAGAAATGGGAAAAATTCACCCCCGTCAAATCCTAGTTCTCCATTGACTTTTCCCACTATTACAATTCGCACTGAAGTTGTTGGCGGTGATTTTGTAGCGATCCGCATTTCCGACAACGGGCGGGGCATACCGGAGGAGATTCGCCGCCAATTATTTGACCCGTTTTTTACTACCAAACCAGTCGGCAAGGGCACGGGGTTGGGACTGTCGATTTCTTACCATTTAGTGGTGGAACAGCACGGGGGGCGGCTCGACTGTATTTCGGAAGCTGGACGGGGTACTGAGTTTGCGATCGAGATTCCGATCGTCAGTTGTCATTAGTCAGCAGTCATAGGATTGTCGATTTTCGATTGAAGAATTGAATAATTGAAGAATTGAATAATTGGAAATGACTGATGAAGCTCGTGGTTGGGAGCACGGGCCTACAGTTGCCTTCTTTTTTTAAACTGGTATCAGTAGGATTTTAGATTTGCGATTTGAATTTTCGATTGATATCAAATCCGGTAGCATCGGAATTATTCCTCTCTGTATTCTCTCCCTCTGCGTTCTCTGCGTCCTCTGCGGTTAAATCATTCCGATGCAACCGGAAACGATATGAAGAATTGCAGAATTGGAAATAACTGATGAAGCTCGTGGTTGGGAGCACAGGCTTACAGTTGCCTTCTTTTTTTAAACTCGTATCAGTAGGATTTTAGATTTGCGATTTGAGATTTTCGATTGAAGAATTGCAGAATTGGAAATGACTGATGAAGCTCGTGGTTGGGAGCACGGGCTTACAGTTGCATTCTTTTTTTAAACTGGTATCAGTAGTCATTGGGAAGACTTGACAACTCCCCGCCGTAAAACGGCCCAGATTCTTCCTTCATCCAACGTTGCCTCTAAAAGCAGTGCCTTGAGATGGTCTTACACGTTGGAAAGAAGCGTTAGCGAGATGCCCGAACGCCAAAAGTCGTAAACCTTCCTCGCGGATATTCATGGCGGCGTTAATGTCTCTGTCATGTACCGTCTCACTCGGACACTCGGACACTCCCCCACCTATTCCTAAAAATTAACAATTTTTTACAAAACACTAGAAACCCCAGCAAAATGACTCTTTCCCAATCAAAAATCAAAAATCAAAAATCAAAAATCCTATAACTTTGCCCTCCCCTTACCCAACAGGGCCGAACTCACGATCCCGTGTGCCTCATCCACTAGCGCCTTTGTGCTCGTTCAAGTTAACCGCACAAGCCATCAACTGCCTGCATCCTAGCCCCAAAGCCAAAAGCCCAGATTGTTTGATTCGTTAATTTTTGTTTTATTTTTGTACCTCTTTATATAAAAAAGATATTCTAAAATCAATTAAAAATCTAAAAAAATTATAAAAATAGATTTTTCAGTCAAAAAACCAGTTAAGATTCCAAAAGGTGCAAAATAAACAAATTTACTAGCATTTTCATTTAGACGCCCCCTTTCCTTTCATCGCAAGTTAGCTAATAATGCTTTCAACGAGGTGACTCAGGGCAGGCTCCAAAATTGGCCTAACCCAAAGACGGATACAAGCCCCAAACAAAAGTCGTCGAGAGCGAAAAATTTTAGACATTAGGGAGAACCCTCAGATTCATCTGTGGAGTCAATCTAAAATCTCAAATCAGAAATCTCAAAGCGACTGACAGTAAGGGCATGGCAGTTGGGCTATTGCAACGCCTGCTATTGCAATGGGGCTATTGCAGTTGGGCGATCGAAAAAAAGCATGAAACCCCAGCCCTCATCGTTTTGATAGAAACCTATAGGAGAACAAAGAGTGAAACTCGCAGTTTACGGAAAAGGTGGAATTGGCAAATCGACAACAAGCTGCAACATCTCCGTTGCCCTAGCCAAGCGCGGCAAGAAAGTTTTGCAAATCGGTTGCGATCCAAAGCACGACAGCACATTTACCCTCACGGGCTTCTTAATCCCCACAATTATTGACACCCTTCAGCAAAAGGACTATCACTACGAAGACGTTTGGCCCGAAGATGTCATCTACAAAGGCTACGGTGGCGTTGACTGCGTAGAAGCAGGCGGCCCTCCCGCAGGAGCTGGCTGTGGCGGCTATGTAGTCGGCGAAACCGTCAAACTGCTCAAAGAACTCAATGCCTTCGACGAATACGACATCATCCTGTTCGACGTGCTCGGCGACGTAGTGTGCGGCGGTTTTGCAGCCCCCTTGAACTACGCCGACTACTGCATGATTGTTACCGACAACGGGTTCGACGCTTTATTTGCAGCCAACCGCATCGCCGCCTCAGTCCGCGAAAAAGCCCGCACTCACCCGTTGCGGCTCGCCGGTTTAATTGGCAACCGCACCTCCAAGCGCGACTTGATCGACAAGTACATAGACTCTGTACCCATGCCGGTGCTGGAAGTGCTGCCCTTGATTGAAGACATCCGCGTTTCTCGCGTCAAAGGCAAAACCTTGTTTGAGATGGCCGAGAGCGATCCTTCCCTCAACTACGTCTGCGATTACTACCTCAACATCGCCGACCAGATTTTGGCAATGCCCGAAGGAGTAGTTCCCAACGACACGCCCGATCGCGAATTATTCTCGCTGCTATCAGATTTTTACCTAAATCCAGTCCAACCAGTGGTCAAGAAGGAGGAAGATGAGCTAGACCTGATGATGGTTTAATAGGTCTAGCGATCAGGATGAGGATAAAGAGGTTATGGCTTTTTTTGATACTTTTTCAGTTGCTCTCAAACAGAAGTGGTTGGACTACTACCAGGTTAATCGGGCTTGGCTGCTCCTGCACATGACGGCTGACAACACGGTCGCCACACCCGACGGCGGGAAAAGGCCTGTTTCTTACCTCATCCTGGGAATTGCGGCTGCCCTGGAGCCGGAACTCCAGCAATTAATGCTGCCCTTCTCAAAACTCAAGCCGGATGCAGACAGCCTGATCGAAGTGTTGGGGCTAAATTTTGACCCGGACCTGGCGCTGGGTATACCCTCAAATACCACGCAACAGACGGCCAGCCAAACTCCAACAACTGCTGCAGCCGCAGCGACTCAAACTGCAACTGCTGCACCAGCAGTGGCTCAAACTGCAACTGCTGCACTAGCAGCGACTCAAACTGCAACTGCTGCACTAGCAGCGACTCAAACTGCAACTGCTGCACCCGCTGATGCCAAATCTAATAAATTAGGCGGTGCGGCCTTAGCAGCAGCCGGAGTAGTCGCCGGAGTCGCCGGAGCAGCCGGTCTGGCTGCTGCTGCGTCAGCACTGAGCTCCGACGAGGAATCCTTCGACGACGATGAGGAAGAAGCAGTCTCTGACTTCGACCTGGATGACGATGAGGAAGAAGCAGTCTCTGACTTCGACCTGGGCGATGACGATGAGGAAGAAGCAGTTTCCGACTTCGACATGGATGACGATGAGGAAGAAGCAGTCGCCGACTTCGACATGGACGACGATGAGGAAGAAGCAGTCTCCGACTTCGACATGGACGACGATGAGGAAGAAGCCTCGGCTTTGGGCGGTCTCGACATCGGCGAGGATGAGGAAGACGCCGTATCTGACTTCGACATCGGCGAGGATGAGGAAGATGTCGTATCTGACTTCGACCTCGCTAACGACGAGGAAGAGGCCGCATCTGACTTCGACCTCGGCGACGATGAGGAAGAAGAAGCCTTGGCTTTGGGCGATCTCGACCTCGGCGATGAGGATGAAGAAGAAGCCTCGGCTTTGGACGGTCTCGGCCTCGGCGATGAGGATGAAGAAGAAGCCTCGGCTTTGGACGGTCTCGACCTCGGCGATGACGATGAAGAAGAAGCCTCACAATTTGGGACTTTGACCTCTGAGGAGCTCGAAGGGGGGATATCCGATCCGTTTGGGGAAGAAGATGAAGATTTTGTCCCCGAAGAAATACCCGATCCGTTTGGGACAGCGACCTCAGATGACCTAGACATGGATCTGGGCGACTTGGACGAAGACGGTATTGACGATTTCTCTGTATCTGATGACGATGACCTCGACGATCTCGGACTTGATGATCTCGGGGAAGCAACTACCGGAGATCCTGACGAAGATGATTTAGATGCTTTAGGTCTCGGCGATTTGGATTCCGACGATGAGGATGAAGAAATTTCGGGCTTTTTGTCGGATTTTAAATGAGGTTGTTGCGCGATCGCCCGCGTCTGTCCTAGTCTTGAAGTTTCCCGCTCTATTTGTGAGTTGTGAGTTGCGAGTTGTTAATTTTTAATTAGCTCCAACTCACAACTGCCAAAAGGCTTTTTCCCTTAGGGAGTTGAAGAACACTAAATCCCTGCTGTGAGGGATTGTATGCCCTCGCGCAGGCGGAAATTTTTAGCCAAAATTTTGGATGCTGCAGCTGCTGCGGAAATATTGAGTGGGCTGCATCTATTTTTCAGAGGAATTACGCGAAAACCAGGTATTTCTATTATTGTTCGCTGCTTCAGCGCGATCGCACTTTCACAGGTGTTTTTTCGCCGCTGCGCCTGTTCGCGTTCGAGAGGAAAAACAACCTGAAAAACTACTTATGCTTGTCCGCAGCAAGAGATGCGATCGCAAAATACAGGTATTTCCTCGCTAGGCGAGCCTGTCGTGTTTCAGACTAAAAACAATTTAAAGGGAGAAGATTTGAGATATGACTGCTATTACTACTAATGAACCGGAAGCTTTAAACTTTGAATGCGAAACAGGCAATTATCACACATTTTGTCCGATTAGCTGCGTAGCTTGGCTTTATCAAAAAATTGAAGATAGCTTTTTCTTGGTCATCGGTACTAAGACTTGCGGCTATTTCTTACAAAACGCAATGGGCGTGATGATTTTTGCTGAGCCTCGCTATGCGATGGCTGAGTTGGAAGAGGGCGATATTTCCGCTCAGTTAAACGATTATGATGAGTTGAAGCGGCTGTGCTTGCAAATTAAGCGCGATCGTAACCCCAGTGTAATTGTTTGGATCGGCACTTGCACCACCGAAATCATCAAAATGGATTTGGAAGGGTTAGCGCCGAAACTCGAAGCAGAAATTGGCATTCCCATCGTCACGGCGCGCGCTAACGGCTTGGATTACGCTTTTACTCAAGGGGAAGATACCGTTTTGGCAGCGATGGCTGCTAAATGCCCTGAGAAAGCGCCAGTGATGGAATCTCAGAAACAAGAACGCAATGCTATCTCTCAACTGCTGAATTTCGGTAAGAAAAAAGAGGAAGTTGCAGCAGATGAATCGGAATATGTCAAGCACACGCCGCTGGTACTTTTTGGTTCTTTGCCCGATCCGGTTGTTACTCAGCTAACTCTAGAATTGAAGAAGCAAGGAATTAAAGTTTCCGGTTGGCTTCCTTCCAAGCGCTACACTGAATTGCCAGTCTTGGAAGAAGGTTATTATGTATCGGGCATGAATCCCTTCTTGTCGCGCACAGCTTCTACGTTGATGCGCCGCCGCAAGTGTAAGCTAATTGGTTCGCCATTCCCGATCGGCCCTGACGGAACTCGCGCTTGGATTGAAAAGATTTGCTCAGTATTGGGAATTGAACCAAAAGGTTTGGACGAACGGGAAGCGCAAATTTGGGCTGGTTTGGAAGATTACCTGCAAATAATTCGCGGCAAATCTGTCTTCTTTATGGGAGACAATTTGCTGGAGATTTCTTTAGCACGTTTCTTGATTCGCTGCGGCATGACTTGCCCGGAAATCGGCATTCCTTACATGGACAAGCGCTATCAAGCGGCCGAGTTGGCTTTGTTAGAAAAGACTTGTCACGAGATGGGAGTTCCTACTCCTCGGATTGTGGAGAAACCAGACAATTACAATCAGCTTCAGCGGATTTACGAGCAGAATATTGATTTGGTGATTACTGGTATGGCTCACGCTAATCCTTTGGAAGCGCGGGGGATTAATACTAAGTGGTCTGTTGAGTTTACTTTTGCTCAGATTCACGGCTTTGGTAATGCGCGGGATATTTTGGAGTTGGTGACTCGTCCGCTGCGTCGGAATAATTCGCTGAAGGATTTGGGTTGGGGTAATTTGGTGAAGAATGAAGCGAAGGTTTAATCGTTTTTAGCGTTGAATAAAAAACCCGGTTTCTCCAAGAAACCGGGTTTTTTCAGTAGAAAATTACTGGACATTTAATGCACAACAGCTAGTGCAACAGCCATAGGTCTTTTTTTTTCTAGTCAAGCCAATTTTCTCGACTCGTCCGTTAAATAGTGCGATCGTCCGTAAGTTGCTGCGAGGTAGGGGATGAGGTGTGCGATCGAATTCGCACTTATGCTCCTCCTCATCTCCAGGTATGGGCTACATCCAATTTGGCGAATCTAGATCCTGACATTTTTTTCATTTTATACTCTTAAGACTTGACATTGTCAGAAAAATCAGCTAGCTTGATCGTAGAAACAAACTCGGAGCCTTGGAGGTTCGACCATGCCCGACGGAGATCTCGTTCACAGTCAGCTTTCGAGAATATACCAGAAGCCTTATCAGATGCTGTGTGAAGGAAAGCTTGACCGCAAGGAATGCGCTTGGTTTGTGATGAAAGCGTTTTTGCAGGACATCAAAAACAACTACGGTGTTCTTTTTGTTAAGTTGGCCAAGCACATGGGGGAGATTTTGGACAAAGCCAGCGAAAATACTGCTGCAAATAGCTCTGTGGATTGGATGGCTTGGAACCTGAAGTTAGAGCGGGTCGCACGACAAGCCACTGTTTCGCATTATGTGAAGGAGCTAATCCTTCGTGCTAGCAAGGGCATACTACATGAGATTCGTTATAACCGGACAGTAGACGCTAGCAATTTGTCAGAAGCGGTTGTGGAGCGGTCTTTTCAAGAAGTATACAAAGCGAAATTTGAGCAACGCATTCCGCTGAGTTCTAATCACCATGCTGATGTTGATAATGCGACCGTTACGGAGCGTGTTGAGGCGATCCGTCCCGATATCTTACCCGAAATGAGGAAATGGGCAAAGAAAGCTGTTGCGGATGAGGATGTGAAAAGCTTGCGACGCTCTTCACGCAAGAAGGTAAAAAAAATAGACCTTGATGAGGATCTGCTATGAAATACGAACCTTCCATTGAGCAGAGCCTTTACGACAACGATCCCAGCGATTATACCCTGCATTTTGAACCTGTATCGAACAGTAATGGATCTGTGCGCTTCATAGATCGCTCTCAGGGCAAAGAGCTAACTGTTGGTATCAATGTGGATGATGAGGCATTCGGGTATCGGGTTCAGGCCGAGTTTCCAGCCATCATTGCTGACCTCGTTGACCTCGCTGTGGCAATCCATGCTTCCGATCGGCTTGCGCCCCACAACCTGAGAGAGAAGAAGCGTCGCCTTTATGTGGTGCTTCCTGTCCGTCATCCAGAACTGTTGAGTGCCGAAGCGTTTCGGACAAAGCTGGAAGAACTTCTTGATTGGGCAACAGGGAGCGAGTGGGTTTTTCACTTTCAGAAACGAATCGTAGCGGAACGCCTCGTTGAGCACCAATCTCTTCCAATCGCACCTAAAGGATGTGAAGTGGCGCTGTGGAGTGGTGGACTTGATGCCCTTGCAGGTCTGTATAAGCTGTTAGTCATTTAAATTTATTGCCTCAACCCCTTGCAGTATGGGGTCTGGCCCACAAATAGTGCAGTTTGAATGTCGAACAGCTTACTCGTCTTCGTATGTATCCAGAAAAGTCATTCGTGTTGTTTGGAACTGGCAGTAACGATAGTGTTTATGCCCGCCAGGGAAGAGTAGCAAAGAAGGTTGAGTCTATCTTTCCCGGTCGTTGCCATCTTTTCCGCGTACCGATCCGCTTCCACGATAGCGCTATACAGCAAAAGAATAAGCTTTCTCGTTCGCGAGGTGTTGTATTCACGCTAATTGGTGCCGCGTGTGCATATCTCATGGGTCAGCGGGTTCTGTGTGTTTACGAGAATGAGATTGGGGCGATTAACCTTCCTTACCGCGCATCTGCTGTGGGACTGGATCACTCTCGTTCTGTTCACCCGCTGACTTTACTTATGGTGAGCGATCTCGTCTCAGAACTTTTAGGAGAAGAGTTCCGCGTAAAAAATCCATTTCTCTTCTGGACTAAGGCTCAAATGTGCAAAGCATTGGCTGAAGACGGGAGAAACGACTTGCCGCCGCTAACTATGTCATGCGACAGCCCACATCGCCTGCGGCCGATTCAGTGTGGTTACTGTTCCTCTTGTCTTTTAAGACGACAAGCGCTTGCTGCTACCTATATAAAAGATCGAACGCGCTATGTAGTGCTTCACGGAAACCGCCCGCCAAAGGAGTCCAGTTTGCATCTCGATCATATGCTTGTGCAGGTTAACACCCTCCGAAATTTGCTTGATGTATCAGATGAAATGGATCTTCAGTGGGAAGCTTTGACACGAGAGTTTCCAGTGCTGGATGATATCGTCGATCGCAGCGCTGGGGCAGAAAGCCTACTACCCATTGATATGCGGGGCCAGCTAATTCAGCTTTATCGAACCTATGTTTCTGAATGGGATACAGTAAAATCCCAAATTGCGGTTTGCCCATTAAATCAATGTGGCAAACAGCAGGTATCAAATAGAAACGCAGTCAACGTTCAGTAAAGTTGAGGAAAAATGTATGACTACGAACATCCTTGACAACATCGACCCGCAGACACTGGGGGAACTTCTTCAGCAGGCACGTAAAAAGTGCGGTATGAATCAGTCTGATGCAGCTAAAGTCATCGATGCTGCACGCACTACTATGGTGGCGATCGAAAAAGGAGAGCGCCGCCTTAAAGCAACTGAACTAATTAAGCTTGCCCGTGCGTATGGGCGCTCCGTTAGTGAATTCGTTCGAGATCGTCCAGTGGTTCAACCTTTCGAGACGCAATTCCGGGCAGCCTATCAGCGCAGTGAGGGAGAAGAGGTACAGATTGAACCAGCAATTCTGCGTCTAGAGGATTTTTGTCGGAATTACCTAGAGCTTGAAGAAATTATGTCCGCACCACTTCCCCGGAACTATCCTCCTGAGCAGGAGGTGACGAATATGCCACTCAAGGCTGTGGCGGAAAGCATAGCGATTGCAGAACGTCAGCGGCTTGGGCTTGGAGATAGTCCTATTTCACGGCTGCGCGACATTCTAGAGCAGGATGTGGGACTTCGCATCTTTTATCTAAAGATGCCACCAAAATACTCAGGGATTTACACCTACGATGAACGACTTGGCGGTTGCATAGCAATCAATGCTAATCATCCAGAGGAGCGGCGGCGTTGGTCGCTGGCTCACGAATACCTTCACTTTCTCGTACATCGGCGAAAAGCTGTGTTGGAATTTGAAGGTCAGTATCAGCGAGTTCCAGAGAGCGAACGACTAGCCGAAACCTTTCCTAAATATTTCCTTATGCCCACTAGCGGCTTGCTCAAGCGGTTCAAAGATATGTCTGGCATAGATAACAAGTTCACTCCAACTCATCTATTCACTCTGGCTCATTACTATGGTGTATCCGTAGAAGCGCTTGCTTATAGGTTAGAAGAAATGGAGCTTGTGCCGGCTGGAACTTGGGAGCGATTGCGCGATCGTGGGTTGAAAGTAAGAAAGGTACAACAGGATCTTGGCTTAGGGGACATCCCACAGCGCACTGATACGATCCCTCTCCACTATCAGCATCTGGCGATCGAGGCGTTGGATCAAGGACTGATTACAGAGAGTCGCTTTTCTGAGTTCCTAAATGTCGATCGCTTGGAGGCGCGCCGCATCGCAGAAGCATTGCGGGAACATTCAAGCGGAATGATGGAGGAAGCCTCTGATTTCGACCTGATCGATATGCAGGAGTAATGGGAGAAGTCAAGTTATGCAGATTGTTCACTCCCACCTTCTTCTTGATGCCTGCTGCGTTCTAAACTTTTGCGCTTCGGGTCAATTACTGGGAATTTTGAAGTCTATTCCTGTTCGGGTTGCAGTTACCCAGGTTGTTCGAGAGCAGGAGTTACAAACACTCCAGCGTCTTGAGGGCGAAGAAAATGATGGTGCGTCTCAATTCGAGGCAGCGATCGCACAAAATCTACTTATAACCGTGGATTTTGAGTCGGAAGAAGAGGCCGAATCATTTGTGAATTACGCCGCTATTTTAGATGACGGCGAGTCAGCGACTGGCGCCATCGCAGTTCACCGACAATGGGCAATGGCGACCGATGATAAACGGGCGATATCGTTTTTTCGGAAGGAGACACCACAGCTTCAGGTTTTATCAACCCTAGAGATAGTTAAGCATTGGTCAGAGGAAGCAGGTATTGATTCGCAAACACTACGCGATGTACTGAATTTAATTCGAGTTAAGGGGCGATATATGCCACCTAAAAGCCACCCTTTGCATAGTTGGTGGGAAACTGCGAGGCAGTGAGGCTGAAAGTTTAAGCTGAGCATTAGTTAAAGGGTCCTATGAAAGAATTAAGGTGAAGGCGATGGAGTTTTTTATTAACTGCAGATTAACCCAGGTAAAGAGAGCGATCGCACTTTTCCCCAACCTTTCCAGAATCCCAGGTCACAGGCCCGTAACACGATCGCAGGTACGATCGCCTATAATCGAAACTAGCCCAACTCTCATCTGTTGAGAAACCCCCATGAGTCAAGACAAGGAAGAAATTAGCTATTCAGAGAAAACAGAACGTCTCAGAGTTATCGGTCAGTTTATCAAAACTGTCACACCGATGATTTGGACGATCGTAATTTTAGTAGTCATCATTCCCCTATTAGGTAACTTTCTAATTTCCCAGTCACTAACAAATACGGGAACCACAGCAGTTGTAGTCTCGCCGCCACACGATTTTAGCAAAGTCAACCAAGACATTAAAAACGCTATCCAACAATCCCATACAACAGCCGAAACTTTCGCCTCAAAAGAATTGGACAAATGGGAAACCGAAGTAATTGCACGACTAGACAATAGTTTCCTCGATTGGTACTTCGATTACTTCAATCAAAAAAAGATGGAGTTTACCGTACCTTTTAATTTCGTGAAATCTGCCGTACTCAACAGATTTGATATGACAGCAGCATCTCGTGCTGTTTCCGAAAAATTAACCGAAGACTTTCAAAGAGAATTTGCTAACCGCGTGCTGGTACCCAAAAATGCTCAACTGCGATTTCAATTAATCACTCAAGATACTGCTAACTTGTACATAGCCGAAGTTAGCAAGAATGTGAAAGTAGTTCAAAACAATTATAATATACCGCAAGTACAGTGGGACAAATATCTGAACGATATTGCCACCACAATTAGCGACAAAGGGAACGTCTCGAATTTATCATTAAAAGTATTAGTTGGCGGCAGCGGCTACTTAATTGCCAAACCCTTAATTTTGGGAGTAGCAACTAAAGTTGGCAGCAAAGTTACCGCAAAAGTTGCCAGCAAAGCCGCCGCCAAAATGGCAACAAAAACAGGCGGTACAGTTGCTAGTCAGTTGGGAGTAAGTTTAATCGACCCGATTGTCGGCATCGGGATTATTATCTGGGATTTGTGGGATTACAATCACACAGTCAAAGTAGAAAGACCGATTTTGCGGGAACACATTGTAGAATACTTAAAAGATGTCAAAAAGTCACTACTTAAAAATCCAGAAACCGGAATTATGGCAGCAATTTATCAATTGGAAAGCGGCATTTTGAAGTCGCTTTCATAAGTGCTAATATCATGTACATTGTGTGCCAATATTCATAGTTAAAAACAGTTTTAATGAGCAAGCAATATGAAAATAACAGTTTTCCAACAAGAAAGCCGTGAGATGCTGAAATGGTTGAATCAAAACCGTCGGATGTTATTAGAATTATATCGAAATCAATATGTTGCTTACAATGCTAATCGATTAATTGCTCACAGCGAAAATTTGCGTGAAGTTTTGGATTTAGCCAAAGCTTCAGGAGAACCTTTTGTAATTTACTTAGTTCCCCGTCAAACAGCTTCTATTCAGATTTTACCCATTCGCTTTCGTACAGTTACTCGCCACGATTGGCAGCCAAACTATCGTGTCAATTTAAAACATAGAGATTTGGAGCTTTCTACAATGATGTTAGTAGACTCTGGCGCCGAACTAAGTTTAATTTCGTTAAAGGTTGGTCAGGATTTAGGATATGCTTTAGCTGATGCAGAATCAACTTTATTAGCAGAGACTATAGGTGGCCGAGTCAACTATGTTTTACGTGATGTTGAAATGACAATAGATGGACACATTTTTATTGCTCCTGTGGCATGGTTGCAAAATAATACAGGGGGAGAACAATTGCTTTTGGGTCGAGAAGTGGTGTTTGATAAGTTTAATATTGAGTTTAGGCAAGCTGATGAGGAAATTATATTTACAAGACGTGAAGATGCTCTCGGCCTTTAATTATCTCACGTTCTCAAAAACAGTTTCATCCTCGTAAACACTACCACAATTAACGCCAGAATCGTCGTATACCCCAACCCCCTCAAAAACCCCATAAACGGATTGATTGAAGTCATCTCAATAATCACAGGTTCCCATTTACTTAAAACCAGAATCGGCCAGATAATATTCGCAAATCCTGCATAGCCAATCATCGGATTCACCCCGTTATCAATAAACAACTGCAATAACCATTTTCTTTGAAACACATCGATAATTATAATCAACCCAATCAACAGCAAAATAGCCATTCCAGCCGTTAAAAACAAGTAACTCATCGTCGCTGAATCTTTCTTGATTCCGCCTTCATAAGGCTCAAACAGCAAACCCAAAACCAGCCAATAAAACCCCCATTTGTAAAGGCGGTTTAATAAATTTTCCGTGACATTCCCTGGCTTTTTTAACAAAACCAAAGCGCACAAACACAGCACCACCGTCACTAATGCAGTCTGCCACACCCATCTAGCTTGCAGTCCAATTAACAATACTAAATTGACAGCAAACATCAAAACCATAAGGCTGAAATAGCGCCAACTCTTCCAGCTAGCATAACTCGCCTCTTCCGGCGAACAATACTCTATCCACCGACCCAGCAAATCGCCCACAATCGTACCCGGAATTACTACAAACAAATACTTTAAATAATCAAATTGAAACAGCCAAGGTGCAGGAGAGTACAGCCAAACTAAATTAATCCAACCGTCAGTATGAGAAGACAGCCGCGCCGCCAACAGCAAGCCCAAAAATCCCACTCGCAACCACGTATTTGAACGAGTAAACAGCCAAATTAGCGAGCCGAAAACGGCCATATTTGCTAGTACCATCAAGATAATATCGCTACGGCTAACTAAAAATCCTACACCGTTGGGATATTTGATGTGAGATACGAAGCTAATCCCGGCACTCCAAGCAACAAGGGTTAAGGATCTCCGCCGCCACACAGACCACCTGGACGGCCAGCGAACATACATTAAAAATAATATTAAAAATCCCAACAAGGCCATCCACCACTTCTGCAGGATGGATGGGTCTGGGTTAATTATGGTCGGGCGAATGTGTTGGAGAAATATCGCAAATGACGCTAACAAAAAGCCTCTTTGCAAAATAGATAAAATCACTTTTTTTGTATCCCATCCCTTGGCGATGCGGCGCGACAAAGCTAGCGGTATCGCGGCCCCCATTGCAAACAAAAAGAAGGGGAAAACTAAATCAACCCAGGTTAATCCCGGCAGTTTGTTATTAAAAATGTGATCCGGCGGTGGCAGTTGGGCGTGATACATCCACGCCGGCAATGTTTTCCGGGCTATTGTACCGGATAAAACCATCGCTAAAACTGCTAGGCCGCGCAGGGCATCCAGCGCGTCTGCGCGTTGGGAAACGGCAGCAACTGCTAAACTATTTTCTTGTTTCACCATGTCTTTTACCTCTGATGTTGGGGATTCTAATTTATATCAAGTACGGTTGGTTGACCGCAAGATATCGGCCGGGGCGGGTTTACTGGAGTTCTTGCGCTTTTTGATATAGCGGTTCTCAAGCGTGGTGAGGTATCGGGGCAAGTCCTATGCCCTATGCCCTATGCCCTATGCCCTATGCCCTATGAGCACCTCATGTTACTGAGAAAGGCTATAGATAATCGTGAACTTAACCCGGAGGGGAATAACGGTTAATTTACGGCACAGGATATTACTACACATCTTTTTTGTTCAAAAATAATAGAATATCTCCGGCTTATTTGCCAATTAATTTGCGTAGCCAGCTTCCTGAAGCTAGGTTGCTGAGTCTTTTTGCGGAGTATTTTTTATTGACTGTCAACCTCGAAATTCGGTATTTATTGGGTGGAAAAAACCACAGTTTTAATTTTGAAGTGTCGTACAAGTATCCTGATAAGAAATATTTGGCAACGTATTTCTCAACTTGTTTGTTGACAGCGCCAAACGGGTAGGCTATGTGTGAGGCGACTGTTCGATTTGGGTCTAAATCTTGGGTGCATTTCCTCAGTCTAGTTTGATCTTCAGATAATTCTCGGTCTAATGCTGTCAGAGAAATTTTTGTTAAATTTTGGTGATTCAGTCCGTGGGATTGAATATCATAAAAACCTTTTTGCATTCCGTCTCTCAAGTCTTGACAAGTTACCTTTTCTATGAGCGAGTGATGATGGCCGAAGAAGCCGGAGTTGATAAATACAACTACTTTGGTTTTTTTGCCGTATTTATTTTCGAGTGTTTCTAAAATGGGCAGTAAGTGCGTATAAATGCTTTTATTTCCGTCGTCAAAAGTAATCATGACTTTTGGGCGATCGCGATATTCACTCGGCACTGGCTTTTTGGGATTTGCTATGAAATAGTCGTAAAGCTCTTGGGATGACAAAAACCAATAGTTATGGCTAACTAAATAATCTAAAAAAGGTTCCAAATTTTGCTGGCTGTAGTCGCCGGGAAATTCTCGCCGCTGCGGCGGTATTTCCTGGGAATTCTGAAGGTCAACAATATCGTGAAAGCCGAAAATTGGAATTTGTACTGTGATGATTTCTAAGATTACTTGAGAAATGATGAAAGTTAGGAGAAATGCTAGTAAAAAGCTAAGAATGCGTTTTTTTCGGAGCGTAATACGCGGTTGAAAATACTCCGGCAATTTGTTAACTAAATAATTTACCATTGACAATTACAAGCTCATGAGGTAAGAGGTTCGGATGGGAGTAAGAGGGTTTTTCTGGCTGCTGAGAGCATCTAACAGAAGTCGTGCTAAAGGAGTGGCGATCGTCCCCTTGCTCAAAAATCCTCATTTGAGATAGATTAGCCAGTATGGGCGATCGACTGCAGCAATTCCGACAGCAGCCTCCAACCCCTAAACTGCCCCCTGTTGACAGGTTCCAAAAAGTCCAACTTCCTATTTGCACTTTCAAGGCGAAGTTGAAGTCAATTTTCTCAGCAGCAGTGAACAATACCTCTCCCCGCCACAAATTTTCTCTTTAATTTTTTTACTTGTGATTTACCTCCCCAGGTGGTACTATATTTGACCTAAAGCCATCTCCAACAACCATGATGAAGATAGCGGTAATTCTGCTTGTTTACAACGAAGCAAATTGCATAGACCAAACCTTTGACAGAATTTGAGAATTTTCTCAAAAAAATCCTGCTTACGATTTTATCATTGTTAATGACACCTCGACCGACAATACACTGCCCATTATCGAAAACTAACTTAATACTTTCCTCACACAGCACATCAAACTAATTTCTTACAGCAACCGTCAAGCCAAAGGATATGCCGTCAAAAAAGGCAGCGAATGTGTAGACGCTGACTGCATTTGCTTGATGGATGGCGGCTTACCTTACTCTCTCGAACACCTCGAACTCTTAGTCGAAAAATTAAAATAATTTGATGTCGTAATTCCTTGCAGAAACCTCCCTCGATAAAAGTTCCGAAATCTTACCTTACTCATAAAAATATCCTGCAAAATATTTAAGTTATTTTCTGGAAAAATTCTCAATCTACCATATAGAGATATGCCAGCCGGACTCAAATAATTTAAGAAAATACCAGCCCAAAAAATATTTAAGACACCAACATTTCCTGAATTTTAATTTGATGTATAATTTATTTTTTTAAATTAAATAAACCTACAATTGGTGAACTTCCCGCCCAAGTTTCCCAGCAACACCTATACAAAATTTCTCAATTCAATATTATATTTAAAAATTCCTAAAAATGCTGATATGCTTATTTGAAATAATAGCCAACTACCGCGCAGGCTACTATGAATAAATCAAGTTTGTTGAGCTTTGACATAGAATAATTTGACATCCCCGAAGAATACGGTCAACCCCTGGAATCCGACATTAAATTTGAAATTTATAACCGAGGATTGTCAAAGATTATTGCAGTTATATAAAAATTAGATATTACAGCCACATCTTTTGTCACAGCTAACTTTGCATTCCACAACCCAGATATAATCAGAGAATTTTCAAAACACCATGAAAGCGCCTCCCACGGTTTTTACCACTATCAATTTTGCCTAGAAGATTTACACAAATCTAAATAAACCTTAGAACAAATAACTAATACTCTACTTACTGGATTCAGGATGGTAAGACTTCAGCCCGTAGACGACGCAGAAATAGAAAAAGCAGGTTACGAATACAACTCATCAATGAATCCAACCTACATCCCTGGCAGATACAACAACCTATCTAAACCCAGAACTGCATATTATACGAATAAACTGCTCAACCTTGCCATATCAGTCACTCCTGTGCTCCGATTTCCCTTATTTTGGTTGAGCTTTAAAAACTTCCCCATCTCAATGATAGAATTAGCAACCCAACTAACCCTAGAAACAGACTCCTCTCTGAACAGCTACTTTCACCTCTGGGAATTCACAGATATTTCCCCGTTAAAATTACCCAATTACGTGAAAAAATACTCAGACCGCAAAATGGTTTAAAAACTAGAAAAATACCTCACCAAGCTGAAAACTCAAGGCAAATTTATTTCTATTGCCGAATTTAAGCACAACTTCAGTCAACCTGAGAGCAAATATCGGGTTCAGCAAAAACTCTGAAATTTAAACTTCTCGACTACTGGAAGAATCAAACAGAATTGCGTCAAGTTACAATCCTAGCAATCATCTTTTTTATATGAGTTTTAAGTTTTAGCATAATACGCTAATAAAGCTT
Organism: Microcoleus sp. OTE_8_concoct_300; assembly: GCF_031383065.1. Lineage (NCBI taxonomy): Bacteria > Bacillati > Cyanobacteriota > Cyanophyceae > Oscillatoriales > Microcoleaceae > Microcoleus > Microcoleus sp. OTE_8_concoct_300. Next base: position 23,290 of record NZ_JANMZH010000110.1, read on the forward strand.
CTTAGCCACCTACGAGCGCGGTCTATTTAACCAAAGATTTTGGAATAGCATACACGGCAGATTATTTCAACGTTCAATGTCCTCAGCCGCCTCCAGCGCCTAGCTGATGGACAGACAACTGTCCTACCCATTTTACATCCATTTAGGGCAACACTTCGTCAGTGATTTTCTGATTTGGATGCCGATTTATGCCTGGTTTCTATCGCCCATTACCCTAATATTTTTGCAAGTAGCTTTAATTGCAGCAGCCGGAATAGTGCTGTATTTCTTAGCAAGACACTATCTCTCTGTTCCCTTGTCGGTAATGATAGTAGCCAGCTATTACGGAGCAAATGGTGTCATCGATCCGACGCTGGGTAAATTTTACGAACAGTGCCAAATTCCTCTATTTATATTTAGCTTGCTCCTAGCATTAGAAAAGCAGCGCTGCCCGCTATTTTGGCTAATCGCAGTTTTTAAATTAGGCACTCGCGAAGATGCTGGGATTAGCTTATTTGGCATTGGAGCGTATTTAATTGTCAGCCGCAGCTACCCTCGTGTCGGCATAGCTTTGTGCGCTCTCAGCTACGGGTTCTGCTGCTGCAAGTTGTTAATCAGGCTGCTACTTTTATCAACACGCGCTACACATTTGCTGTAAGTCCGGGGTTATTTTACGGTAGAATCCTGTGGTGGTCGCAACATCAAGATAAATTCAAACCCAGGTTCCACCGCTTCTGGATTGGGTGTATCGGTCTGTCAATACTGCTTACCTACACTTCCAATCCGCATCGAGCTTTGTATTTCATCTCTCCTTATTATTTTCAACCTTGGGTTTATCAATCTTTGCCGACTCAACTCGGACACGCAGCTCATGTAAAAAAATATTAAATTTGATTCCCCAAGACGCTAGATTTTCTACCAGCGGTTATATAGTTTCTCACCTTTGGGGCCGCCGGAACATCATCGGCTTAGAAGTGATGGAGATGAAAGACGAAGAGAAAAAAGTAGTCGATGTCGATTATGTGCTGTTAGATTTGTGGCAATTGCAGCCAAACAATTTAAAAGTTCCCGTTGACAGAGGTAGAGTTCGGGCGGGAGTGCGTTTGACCCATGAAGCTCTAGGGCGAGGTTTGTACGGAATTGCCGAAGTATTGGAGGGAGTTGTTTGAGTTCAAAAAGCCATACCTTCTAAGCCGGAAGTTTTGTGGGCTTGGTCGAAATTGCGGCAAGAAATCGAACCGTTGATGAAATAGTCGAAAGTCAATGATCTAGCAGGCAGTTGCGATCGCCCCCAGAGACTAAAATCAACTAAAATTGCAAGTATAGCAATCCTAAATCAGTTGCAAACTAATCTGGCTTCACTAATCATGATTAAGTTGGTATTAATTCAGGGTTTTCCACAAAAAAGTCATACATATATAATTTGTAAAAATCAAAAATCTGACAATGAGTTACCAGCATA
>NZ_JANMZH010000124.1:0-19992 GCF_031383065.1 Microcoleus sp. OTE_8_concoct_300
ACTTTCTGAAATGGAGTATCTTGGCGCTGTCGCACAAAGTAGATTAGCATGATGGGGATGGAGTAGTAAGCTAAAGCAATTAAACCATCGGATAAAATATGTAATCCTACTAAGTTTGTTTGCCAGAGATAGCAGTGACCGTGAGGAATGAATCCTCCCGTCTCAAAAAATTGTGCAATCATAGCTAACCTGAATAATTCATGAGTGCTGAAGTGTTTAGCGATTGAGTTCTGCCATTGCCGGCTTCATCGTCGAAGTCCTACCGAGAAAACCCCTTTTGAGTAGGGAGATGTCAAATTGGCAACCCAGCAGCACGAGACATCCGATCGCAATGAGGAGTAGATTTGCCCTGTAAGAAATGTGGTTGTTCATAAATCTGCTGGGAAAAAAAGGTTATCTGCCATGTTACGCCAAACGAAGAAGGGCAACTACGGGCGGATTATCCCTACCTGAACAAGTCAGATTTTGTAGGGGCCCTGCCACGGTGCCAGTCCTAGAACCCTGCGATCGCATGACTTCTTTCTACATAAAGTGAGTGGATAACCTAATAATTCAAGTATACTCTTGTTCATAGGGTTATAGTCCTCTACCAGAAAAGTATGGAAATCAGTAGGAGTGTCGATAGAACTAGGGATAGGGTTAGCGATCCAGCTACCAACTACCGAGGCAATATTTTAATTGTTGACGATCGGCATGATAACCTGCGTCTTCTCAGCCTTACTTTGAGCGCACATGGTTATAAAGTTCGCTGTGCCACAACAGGCGCAATGGCGATCCGAGCCGCCCAATCGCCATGGACGGCACTAATTTTACTCGACATTAAATTGCCCGATATTGATGGCTATGAAGTTTGTAAACAATTAAAATCTGACGAGCAAACCGCAGGCATTCCGATAATTTTTTTGAGTGCTCTCAATGAAACTTTCAATAAGGTTCAGGGGCTGGCTGTTGGTGGGGTAGATTATATTGCTAAGCCGTTTCAAATCGAAGAAGTATTAGCTCGTGTCGAAACTCACCTAACCATCCGACGGTTGCAACAAAGCCTCCAAGAGCAGAATTTACGTCTCTTGAGAGAAATCGAAGAACGCCAACATCTCGAAGAGTCCCTCTTTGCCGAAAAAGAACTAGCTCAAGTGACCCTCCAATCGATTGGTGATGCAGTTATTACTACCAATGCTCAAGGTAATGTGCGATATTTCAATCCTATCGCTGAGCAACTGACAGGCTGGAAGGCTGATGAGGCTCAGGGACTCCCCCTGTCTACAGTCTTTGTAATTGTCAATGAAGTAACGCGAAAGCCAGTAGAGAATCCGATCGCCAAGGCTCTGTTGGAGAAGCGAATTGTGGGCTTAGCTAACCATACTATTCTCATTGCCCGCGATGGGACGGAGTATGCCATTGAGGACTCAGCAGCACTGATTCGAGACCGCCAAGGTCAAATTCTCGGGGCAGTCATCGTCTTTCGTGATGTTACCGAATCGCGCAATCTTGCTCGTCAACTCTCTTGGGAAGCCTCTCACGATGCTCTGACGGGTTTAATCAACCGTCGAGGATTTGAGCAGCAACTAATTGAGGCGATCGCCTCTTGTCAAGATAGCAATCAGCAGCACGCTCTCTGTTATTTAGATTTAGATCAGTTCAAACTCGTTAACGATACCGCAGGTCATGTTGCTGGCGATGAGCTACTGCGCCAAATCACTACACTTTTACAAAAGGGAGTTCGTGCAAATGACACACTGGCTCGCTTGGGAGGTGATGAATTTGGTCTTTTGCTTACTCAATGTCCCCTCTCTCAAGCAGCTAAGATTGCGGAAAAACTCAAACACCTAGTGCATGAGTTTCGGTTTATTTGGGATAGCAAAACCTTGAGCATCGGGGTCAGTATTGGAGTTGTTGCCATTAACCACACCAGCAAAGATTTGATGGAGGTTATGGGGGCGGCTGATGCAGCTTGTTATGTCGCCAAAGGCAAAGGTCGCAACTGTGTTCATGTTTATCGTCTAGATGAGGAGGAACTAATTAGACAACGTGATGAGAGGCACCTGGTTTTCCAAATCAGCCGAGCGTTGGAAACCAATTGTTTTTGTCTCTACTCCCAAAAGATTGTCTCTATTACCTCTAACCCATCAGTAGATCATTATGAAATTTTGCTAAGAATGTTAGACGAAAATGGAGAAATATTGGCTCCCAATGAGTTTATTCCCGCCGCCGAGCGTTATGGCTTGATCACCCAGATCGATTGTTGGCTAATCGAAACTTTATTCTCTAATTATCATAATTTATCGGGGCAACAATTTAGTAGTAAAGGCTTGTATACGATCAATATTTCTGGCGATAGCATTGGTAACTATGGGTTTATGAGGTTTTTAATCGAACAATTCTGTCGCTACCAAATCCCCCCACAAACCATTTGTTTTGAAATCACGGAAACCGCAGTGATCGCGAACTTTGAGCAAGCGAGATATTTCATGAGCGAACTCAAAAAGATTGGCTGTTGCTTTGCTTTAGATGATTTGGGCAGTGGGTTGAGTTCCTTTGCGTATCTGATGAATTTACCAGTTGATTATCTAAAAATTGATGGTGATTTGGTCAAGAATATTAGTCATAATTTGATTTCTCAAGCGCTCGTTGAAGGCTTTAATCGTATAGCCCATGCGATGAATATTGAAACTATAGCTGAGTTTGTCGAAGACGAGAATATCTTAGAAAAATTGCGGGAGATGGGAGTAGATTATGCTCAGGGTTATGGGATCGCCCATCCCGTCCCTATTAATTTTAATCGCTAAGCTGCTACGCATCTAAATTGAATACAGAGACAGGCAGGATGCCCGTCCCACAATAACTGTAGAAAAATTGATTGTCAAATTAGATGCACAACAGCTTAGTCGATCGCACTCAGCTAGCGGGCCTATTGCCGAGCGCCGGAGGCCAGTCGGTCGATTTCCAAGAGTCGATCGCCCGCTGCTACAAGGCTGACTCAATTTACTTGGTCACATTGAGATAGAATGTGCTGTAATTGTTGTACAGGAGTGAGTCTTTTATTAAAAATAGACCGGAAAATTTGCCATGAAAGCAGTTGCCTTCGATCGCTACGGTTCCGCCGAGGAATTGCAGTACCGAGAATTGTCCAAGCCGATCGCCAAATCCAACGAATTGTTAGTGCGAGTTCGGGCTAGCAGCGTCAATCCCGTAGACTGGAAAATCCGGCAAGGACACCTGCAACTATTGACAGGATTTAACTTTCCTCGAATAGTCGGTTCTGACATCTCGGGAGTTGTGGTGGAAGTCGGTCCGGAAGTTACCAACTTTCAACCGGGAGATGAAGTTTATACTTCCTTAAATCCCATAACTGGCGGTGCTTGTGCCGAGTACGCTGTCGTGCCGGAATCGAGTGCGGCAATTAAACCTAAAAACATCACTCATGCAGAAGCAGCAGCAGTGCCGATTGCAGGTTTAACTGCTTTGCAAGCACTCAGGGATTTGGGTCAAATTCAAGCAGGAAATAAAGTATTAATTAACGGCGCTTCCGGCGGCGTAGGCACTTTTGCCGTGCAAGTTGCAAAAGCAATGAACGCGGAAGTAACGGGAGTTTGCAGTGCTAAAAACAGAGAATTTGTCAAGAGTTTGGGAGCAGATTTAGTTCTAGATTACGCAGAAATTGACTTTACTCAACAGCCCGAAAAATATGATATAATTTTGGATGCGGTCGCGACAAGAACATTTGCTGAATGCGAAAATGTGCTGCAGCCGGAGGGAGTTTATATTTCGACTTTGCCAAGTGTCGAAAACCTCGCACCGATGTTAACGAGCTGGTTTGTATCGGGGAAGAAAGCTAAATTAATTGTAGCCAATGTCAACACCAGCGATTTAGGGCTTTTGCGGGAGTTAATAGAATCCGGTAAAGTTGAGCCGATTGTCGATCGCACTTACAGATTAGCAGAAGTAGCAGCAGCCCACACTTACAGCGAAACGGGCCGGGCTGTCGGCAAAATTGCGATCGGCATTGACAGTTAAAAAAATCATGTTTAACCAAAACGAATTAGAAACAGAACTCTCTGACTCGAAGTAGAGAATCCAATCGCGACCGGAAGAAACTCAAGCTTACATCCGGCGGGGATGGTTAAATTTAAACTAGGACAAATTGCCGAGTCGATCGCCGAGTTCGACACCGCCGAAAAACTCGACTCGCGCCTTATACCTTACCTGTGGCAGGGCGGACTTTCCTACTACTACGCCGCCTGATTTGCCCAGGGAGCAAAACAGTTTAAAACTCACATCTTGCACCATTCTCGCTTAACAGGCAAGATGCCTGTTCCACAAGAAAATTTACTCTTTGTGGAACAGGCATCTTGCCTCAAGAACAGGCAAGATGCCTGTTCCACAAGAAAATTTACTCTTTGTGGAACAGGTATCTTGCCTCAAGAACAGGCAAGATGCCTGTTCCACAAGAAAATTCACTCTTTGTGGAACAGGCATCTTGCCTGTTCATAAAAAGCTTATTGACAATGGTGCAACATCTCAGTTTAAAATCGACTTAACAGTCAACGGTAAAGACCTAGAGGAAACCGTTTGGCGCTACCTTTGTATTGCCAAAGAATCGGGTGCAGCCATCGCCAAAAACTCGCTGCTTGCCGTTAAAAATGACGCCTGATTGGTGAGGCGGCAAGTTTACGAACTTTTTGCTGGAAACTGCAAGCCCGACGATGTTTTAGCCGCAGGGAAAAAAGAAGGCAAGCGCGGCAGTTTCTAGGGCCACTTATACTATTGATTGTACTGGGAAGCGGAAAATGACCGCGATCGCGATCGCCCGCCCTGCATTCTCAATGCAGTGTCAGAATCCCAGCCCGATGACTATACCTGGTACGTAGCAAAAGTCTACCAAAAAATGCCAGGTTGGAGTTAAAGTAAAAGAGCGATCGCCCGCAGTTTGCATAAATAGGACGCTTGCCCAAAAAACCCGGTTAAGAGTCAAAATCTTTGTTGTGAGCCATAGAAGTTCACCCATAAACCGGGTTTTTGAATCTACCTGCGTCCAGGACTAATAAACCTAAAATCTAAATAAAATCAAAAATCCCTATGACTGCGCCCTCAAACTTGGAGACATCCGAACAAGGTTCCGACAACAACCTCGAAGCAATTAGCCCGGAAAACAGCATTGCACCAATCGCAGGCGGTGCCATGGATTCCCGCAACCTAGAAAACGAATTTCTAGACGAACTTCCTGACGAAGTTGAAATGTCTTTATTCGACCATTTAGAAGAATTGCGGCAGCGACTTTTCTACTCGCTAATTGCAGTAGCAATCGCTGTAATCGGTTGCTTTTTCACAGTTAAACCCATCGTGCAACTGCTAGAAGTACCGGCCGGGCCCGTCAAGTTTCTGCAACTAGCTCCCGGCGAGTATTTCTTTGTTTCTATCGAAGTAGCCGGATATAGCGGTTTGCTCATCGCCAGTCCGTTTATTTTTTACCAGATAGCGATGTTTGTTCTCCCCGGCTTGACTCGCAAAGAACGCAGGTTGCTGGGACCTGTGTTTTTCGGTTCGAGTTTCCTATTTTTGGGCGGGTTAGTATTTGCTTACATTGCTCTGATTCCGGCGGCCCTTAACTTCTTTGTTACCTATGGAGCGGATGTTGTAGAGGAGTTGTGGTCGATAGACAAATACTTTAAATTTGTGCTGCTGTTAATGTTCAGCACCGGCTTAGCTTTTCAAATCCCGATTGTCCAAGTATTGCTCGGCGTTTTGGGCATATTTTCTTCCAACCAAATGCTCTCCGGCTGGCGGTATGTAGTCTTGGGAGCGGCAGTTTTGGGAGCCGTGTTAACGCCTTCTACTGACCCTTTAACGCAAAGTCTTTTAGGAGGTGCGGTGCTCGCCTTGTATTTTGGCGGGGTTGGTTTGGTGAAGCTTTTAGGACGGTGATTTCTTAATGATGTAAAATAAACACTATCGAGTTATAAATCCTTCAAAAAATGCGAGAACTTTACCCGCCTAGACAACCTTATAATGAAGGAGAACTCAAAGTTTCTGACCTCCATACAATTCATTTTGAAGAGTCTGGCAACCCAGAGGGAAAACCTATTGTATTGCTACACGGGGGACCAGGAGGTGGATGTCCGCCTTTTTATCGACAATATTTTGACCCGGAAAAATGGCGTTTGGTGATGTTTGACCAACGCGGATGCGGTCAAAGTAAACCTCATGCAGAATTGCAAGAAAATACCACTTGGGATTTAGTCAACGATATTGAGAAACTTCGAGAATATTTAAATATTCATCAATGGGTTGTTTTTGGTGGTAGTTGGGGAAGCACTCTATCTTTAGCTTACAGTCAAACCCATCCCGACCGTTGCAAGGGTTTAATCTTGCGGGGCATTTTTATGTTGAGACAAAAAGAAATTCGCTGGTTTTATCAAGAAGGAGCCAGTTATATTTTCCCGGATGCTTGGGAGGAATATGTTAAACCTATCCCCATAAATGAAAGGGATGATCTGCTAACAGCTTATTACCAACGCTTGACGAGTCCAGATGCTCAGATTAGATTAGAAGCGGCTCGTGCTTGGTCAATTTGGGAAGGGAGTACGAGTAGATTATTTCCAGATTTAGATTTAAAGAAAAGCTTTGGAATTGATGCTTTCGCGGAGGCATTTGCCAGAATTGAGTGCCATTATTTTATCAATAAGGGATTTATAGATCCGGAAGATAAATTGCTTTTAAATATCGATCGCATCCGCAAGATTCCGGCGGTTATCGTTCAGGGAAGATATGATGTTGTTTGTCCGATGATGTCGGCGTGGGAACTGCATCGTGCTTGGCCTGAAGCTGAGTTCATTGTAGTTGCCGATGCCGGACATTCGATGAGCGAACCGGGAATTCGCACCTGTTTAATGGAGGCAACAGATAAGTTCGCAGACTGGTAGTCAATCGATTTTAGATTTTAGATTTTAGATTAAAGAATTGAAGCATTGACCCTACGGATAAATTCGGGGGCAAGTTTCATCGGATACAGGTTTTTTATTTCACCGGTTCTGAGTCTGCGAAGGAATGAATCCGGGGGCTTGTATCCTGGATGCTTTCGGTCATCCCAATTGCTAATGGTTAATTGCTAATTTTAAATTAGTCCTATAAATATTTTCCGCGTGATGGTAATTTATTGCTGAGTATTGGGCGAGCGATCAATTTTAAGGTTGATAAAAAATATAGAGACGCGATCGCCCGCGCCTCTATAATTACTAAAAGTTAAAATTCAACACCAAAGTTTTGTCAAAACTTTGACTACATTCGGAACTGTTCGACTTCTGGAGTGTAGCCGATCGGCAAAACGTAATCCAGATTCTCGTGGGGACGAGCAATTATGTGATACGATAGCAACTTTCCGCCATCGACCTTTTTAACTGATTCAACTCCAGCAGCAACGGCTGCTTGCACTTCAGAAACATCTCCTCGCACTATAATTGTCCAGTAGGCGCGGGTTATTTTCTCATAGCGAACTAAAGTAACACGGGCTGCTTTCACCATAGAGTCTGCAACTTCTACGGCAGCGGGAAATCCTAAGACTTCAACCATTCCCAGTGCAACACCCATTACAACATTCTCCTAAATTTCACAAGATATCTGACCTTCATTGTATGTGAAATTGTTGACAGAAATTGGTTCGGATGATTTTGGTAAGAATTGAAGGACGATCGCCCAAAATTTAAAAAGCCCCACAAGCTGTTGCAGCATTTAAATCCCACAGCGCATAGCGCACGCCGGAAATCCCGCCACACAAGACTTTGAATCAAAACAACTGTGCAAATTAGATGCGCCACAGCTTAGTTTCTCACCAGCGGCAAGTCGTATGACAAGCTCGCCGAGCGATTTTCGCGACTTTGGGCTCAACTAATCGGGCCGAGGCGCGACACAAAACTTTAGGAAACTCCCCCAGATCCCGGCTGTGGAGTCAATCTCAAATCTCAAATCTCAAATCTCAAATCGACTGAGTGATTCAAAACTCGTCTAGCAACCACTCCGAGGCTCTTTCACCCAAATCTAGGGGAACGCTAACAGCTTTGCCCAAGCGCGGGCGATCGCGAGTAGTGACGATGTATTCTCTCACCTGTTCTGTGCTGCCCCAGCCGTTGAGGTAATTGGCCACCGCATCCAAATGCTCGAAATAATCAGCCTCCGTCATCGGGAAAGATGCCTGTTCTAGATATTTCCACATAACTTGCACAAAAATCTTGCCCCGCGTCCGCCGCAATCTGATATCGTAAGACTTTCCCCATTTTTCTAGCAGTAGCTGGTGTAAATCCTTGCCCGTCATGGTTGCTCCTGAGTTAATCCATTAAACAATAAAAGACAAAGTTCAAAAAATGTAATAATACTCTAATAAAGGCTGGAAGGCGCATTCTTAAAAGGAATTTTCGCGGCCTAAAATTTGTGCGAGCAGATTAACGGCAATTATCCTCCTTCCTCTGCACGTACAGGTTCGCTAACAGCTAACAAACAAACGTAACTTAAAACCGTAAAGGCAGGTCATGGCTCAATCTTCTGCTGGAAATCCCGATGTCCCCGATATGGGGCGTCGCCAATTTATGAATTTGCTGACGTTCGGTACAGTCACAGGTGTTGCACTCGGCGCACTCTATCCCGTTGTCCAATATTTTGTTCCTCCGTCGAGTGGGGCAGTTGGCGGCGGAGTGACAGCTAAAGATGCTTTGGGTAACGACATCATCGTTAGCGAATATTTGACTTCGCACCCGGCGGGCGATCGCACCTTAGCCCAAGGTCTCAAAGGCGACCCCACCTATGTTGTGGTGAAAGAAGACTTATCTATCGCCGACTACGGCATCAATGCAGTCTGCACTCACTTGGGTTGCGTCGTGCCTTGGAATGTTAGCGAAAACAAGTTTATCTGTCCTTGCCACGGTTCTCAATACAATAATGAGGGCAAAGTGGTGCGCGGCCCCGCGCCTTTGTCTCTGGCCCTGGCCCACGCCACTGTCGCAGATGACAAGATCGCTTTTACAACTTGGAAAGAAACAGATTTCCGCACCGGCGAAGCACCTTGGTGGTCATAGTTATTAGTCAGTAGTCAGCAGTCAGTAGTTAGTAGCCAGCCGTTAGTAGTTAGTTCCAATAACCAATAACTAATGACCAATGACCAATGACCAATGACCAATGACCAATGACCAATAACTAATGACCAATGACCAATGACCAATGACTAAATTGTCTGACCTTTGAGATTGAATACTCTAATGCCACAAACTAATTTATCTGCGATATTTCGCCGCAGTGCCAGGACGATCGCGAAAACAGCCTTAATTGCGATCGCCGCTGCAGGATTTTTCCTCACCAGCGACATCGCATATCCCCAAGCAGCATTTGCTTACCCTTTCTGGGCGCAGCAAACAGCACCCGCTACTCCCCGCGAAGCAACAGGTCGCATTGTTTGCGCTAACTGTCACCTCGGTGCAAAACCGACTGAAGTGGAAGTACCGCAATCTGTTTTGCCTGACACAGTTTTTGAAGCTATTGTCAAAGTTCCCTACGATACTAGCGTGCAACAAGTTGTCGGCGACGGCAGCAAAGGCGGCTTGAATGTCGGCGCAGTTGTGATGTTGCCCGAAGGTTTCAAGATTGCTCCCGAGGACAGAATTCCCGAAGAAATGAAGGAAAAAGTCGGCGACCTTTACTTCCAACCTTACAGCGAAACCCAAGAAAATATTGTTTTAGTGGGCCCACTGCCGGGAGAACAATACAAAGAATTGGTATTCCCCGTTTTGTCGCCGAATCCGGAAACAGACAAGTCGGTTCACTACGGCAAATACCAAATTTATGTCGGAGGCAACCGCGGCCGCGGTCAGGTTTATCCTACTGGCGACAAGAGCAATAATACTGTTTACAATGCTTCGGTAGCTGGCACCGTTTCTAAGATTGCTCAACCTGAAGATGGCGGTTATCAAGTGACAATTCAACCTGCCGAAGGTGCAGCCGTTGTTGATACGATTCCTGCAGGCCCAGAACTGATTGTTACCGAAGGACAAACAGTTGCAGCAGGCGAACTTTTGACGAACAATCCTAATGTGGGCGGCTTCGGTCAAAAAGACGTGGAGATTGTGCTGCAAAGTGCCGATCGCGTTAAAGGATTGATGGCTTTCGTGGCTTTGACCATGCTGGCTCAAATTATGCTGGTTCTCAAGAAGAAACAGGTCGAAAAAGTTCAAGCTGCTGAAATGAATTTCTAAGGGCGGCTGTAATTAGTTGGGTAAGGTACTCTGTGCGCACCCAACTATTAGGTAAGTAGGGCGGGTATTCCCCGCCTTATTGTTTGATAAATAACCAGTAAAATAATGTCAATTGATGAGAAAATAGTTGAAGTAGGCCCGCTGCAATGGTTCTATCGGGAAACAAATCCGGTTAACAAAACTGATAAACCGCCCGTACTGCTGCTGCACGGTTTGCCGTCCCAGAGTTTTACCTGGACTGCTATTATGCCGGATTTGGCGGCACAGGGATTTAGATCGATCGCCCCAGATTGGGTGGGTTACGGGCGATCGACAAAACCAGACAAACGCGACTTTTCCTATACTCCCGATGCTTTTGTTGACGCCCTTACAGGCTTTATTCAAGCTATAGAATTAGACCGATTTTACCTCGTTGTCCAAGGATTTTTAGCTTCAGCCGGTATTCAATACGCATTGCGAAATCCCGATAAAATTGAGCGTTTAGCTGTTATCAATACACCAGTTTCAGCAGATATAAAATTGCCTTGGAAAATGCAGCAGTTGGGGCTGCCTTTTATTGGCGACATGATGACGCAAGACCCGCTTTTGGTTGACAGAACTCTCGAAGGCGGCAGCCGCCAGACGATATCAGACAAAGATTTAGATGTTTACCGCCGCCCGTTTTTGAAGAGTTCGGATGCGGGTCGATCGCTGATGAATACAGTCCGCAATATTCAATTGCCGCAGTCAATGGCCGAAATTGAATCCGGCTTGAAAGCCTGGACTCGACCAACTTTATTTGTGTGGGGTTTGACAGACCCTTGGCTGAGTGTTGAACCAGCTCAAAAGCTAGTCGGTTCCCTGCAAAATGCAGAGTTAGTCACACTGGAACAAGCGGGGCATTACCCTCAAGAACATTGGTCAGAAAAAGTTGGCGATGCTCTGATAACTTTTCTGCGCCGCCAGGAGGTAAAATAATATTTTGTACATAACTCTCGGTGCTAGGTCAGTGAACCAGCTCCTCGCCGAGCTGCATTCCCAGGCCGAGCCTGAAAACGAGAAATCTAAAATCTAAAATCTAAAATCGATATGACTCGTCCCCGTTCAATTTTTGCCTTGATGATGGCGTTTTTGATGGCATTTCTGGTTAGTTGCAGTAGTGTCGAAGCAAAAGTTCCAACGACTTACACAGCAGGCCAGATCCAGCAAATTCAGCGTTATGTTCCTACCCTGACAGAGTTCCGATCGCGCATGGACAAATTGGGCACTCTAATTCAAAAACGGAATTGGGTTGATACCAGAACTTACATTCACGGGCCTCTAGGCGACTTGCGCAACACCATGAAAACGGTCTCTGCGAGTTTATTGCCTAAGTCTCAACAACAAGCTGTTGATTTGACCAAGAGTTTGTTTACCGAGTTGGTTAACATCGATCTTGCTGCTAAAGACCTTGACTATGCAAAAGTCACGGCCAGCTATCAAAAAGCTGTCAATGATTTCGATACCTTCTTGCAGCTAATTCCTAAAGCTTAATTAGCCTTAACTCACATCTTGTATCATTGTCAAGAACAGGCAAGATGCCTGTTCCACAAAGAAAGAATCAGTTTTCTTGTGGGGCGGGCATCTTGCCCGCCCGAAAAAGGCTTATATGGGCACAACCTAGGAAGCAGTTAATTTAAAATCTAAAATCTAAAATCTAAAATCTAAAATTGAATGGTTCGCGTTGCAATTATTGGTTGCGGTATTGTTGGGGCTTCGATCGCCTTTGAACTAAGTCAATTTCCCGAACTGAAAGTTACTGTGTTCGACAAACAGCCGCCGGCACAAGGTTCTACTGGCGCTGCACTCGGTGTTTTGATGGGAGTTACCAGCCACAAAACTAAGGGCAGAAATTGGCAGTTGAGGGAAACCAGCCTTCAGCGCTACGAAACTTTGATTCCTGAATTGGAAGCAGTTACGGGGCTAAAAATTCCTTTTAACAAACAAGGAATTTTAATGCTTTGTTCGGAGGGAGAGGATTTAAGTAAGTGGGAAAATTTGATAGCCACTCGCCAGTCTCAAGGTTGGCAATTGGAACTTTGGGATGTGGAACGAGTGCGCGAACTCTGCCCTCATCTCTATTTAAATGATCAGATTATTGCTGCGATTTATTCGCCTCAAGACCGACAAGTCGATCCGACGGCGCTAACTTTGGCTTTGGTTGATGCTGCTAAACTCAAAGGAGTTAATTTTGAGTTTGGAGTGGAAGTTCAAGGCATTACTGAGTTGGATTCTCAGGTGTCTGGGATTCAACTCCCATCTTCCATTGCTGTCAATAAGTCTTGTGGAACAGGCATCTTGCCTGTTGCTGAAAATTTCGATCGACTAATTGTGTGCGCTGGTTTGGGTTCTGCTGCTGTGACTGCATCGTTAAATCAGTTGGTTGACATTCGCCCGGTGTTGGGACAAGCGCTGCATTTGCTGACGCCCACTCCTGTAGGAAACCCAGATTTTAGGCCAGTAATTACTTGCGATGACGTTCACATTGTGCCTGTGGGAAATCAGGAATTTTGGGTGGGGGCGACGCTGGAGTTTTCAGAAAATGGCGGGGAAATTGAGGCGAATGCTGATATGTTGGAGCAAGTGAGGGCGAGGGCGATCGCACTTTGTCCGGCCTTAGCATTCGCCTCAATCATCAAGAAATGGTCGGGATTGCGCCCGCGGCCGGAAGGGCGGCCGGCCCCAATTATCGAGAGGCTTCCCGGTAACGATCGCGTTCTCATCGCCAGCGGCCACTATCGCAACGGTGTTCTGCTGGCCCCTGCAACCGCGCGATCGATTCGAGAAATGATTTTGCAATAATTAACAAATGTTAATACAATCAAGATAGCCATTCATATCTTACATCTAAATATGTCCGACAAACCTTTAGGTAAACCGCGCTCTTTGTGGCGAGTAATTTTGCTGTCTGGAGTCAGCTTGCTGCTATATTACGGATGGTACAAATGGATTATTCAAGAAGAATTGCGTCGCTATAACGGCAGCGGCTGGTCGGGAACTCTTTGCTTGCTTCCTTTTGGTTTAGGAGTGGCCGTCCCCCAAGCTTTGCGGATATTCGATCCTGACGTTCCCGGATGGTTTGGTTGGTTTTCCTTCCTCGGTATTGCTTGGATTTACATCGTGCAGTTCAAACTTTACAAGACAGTAAACGAATTGTACCGCCAAGAAGGAATCAAAGAACCGCTAACAGTTTGGTGGCTTTTTGTACCCGGTTTAAATTTAGTTGTCGGCTTGCGGCAAATTCACTTTTTGAGCCAGTTTTGGGCGAGAAAACAGGGAATTGAAGTTAAGGATAACTTAGCCGAAAGTATTCCTTTCCTGTCAGCTAACGCTTAAATAAATTAAGCTCCAATCGCTTGGCGCTGCGAGTAAATTTCTTCTATAAGCAGGTCACGCAGTTCATCCGCAATGTCCGTGGGAGGGTTGCCTGCGAGGGCGCGTCCAATCAGCCGTTCTGCTTCCCGGAGTTGGGCACACTCAATGGCAAGTACGGCGGCGCTCCGATGCAGTATAGAACGAGTAGGCTCAAAATCCCATTCGTTTGCTACTAAATCCGCTGCCGCCCGTTCTTTCGCAAAGGCGGCTCTGGTGAGTGCAGTCACTTGGTCGATATCACCGCACTGACGGGCGAGAACTGCTCTATCGACCAGTTCCATTGCTTCGTGGTGAAGGGCTTCTACGGTCTGCATTTTTTGACGATCCGTGCTTTGGGAGTACCGAACTCAATTACAGATACATAGCCAGGAGCTACGTCATCTGAAGGGCGGATTTGTTCTAATTTTATGTTAACTCTGGCTTGAATAATGCTGTCAGAACCTTTACGAATCCCGGAGACTTCTAAGCGGGCTTTACGCTGAAATAGCGTGCCTGGATCTTCGAGCGAACCAAGCCAAAAGTCAAAACCTAACCCTTTACCTTTGACAGAGTGTTCGATGATGGTGAGTCCAGTGAGGTGAGGCAGGATCAACGCCGCGATACCGTAGGCTCCATATTCAGTGGCAACTTCCCGATCGGCATTGAAGCGACGGATGGTATCATCGATCGCATCCCATTGAATTTGGATTTCACAGGGTTGAATCCCCTCGATTGTCAGCTTCACAGGGATAGAGTGTCCTCCATCGTCGAGGCAAACTGCGGCGGCATCTGCACAGATGGCTCCGAAGGTGAGTGACCAGCCTGGACGTTCGGGCTTGTTGTCGCGCAGGTCATTGAGGGAGAGAATTTTAATCGGCATCTCCAGAATCTTACAGCATATAGTCTTCAGTCATTTTGTTCTTTTAGCGGGTTCACCCGAATTTATGGTTGAAAACCAAAGTATTGGTAAACCCGCCCTTACCAAGCTACTGTTCACCAGAACCTATTCTGCAAATCCGCAAAAATGAGTTTGAGTTCCGGTTCGTTAACCCGCTTAATTGCTTTAGGAATACTTACCCACTGGCGCTTTCTTTTGCTAGCTTCCGGCCAAATTTCCAGAACTGCTTCCACTTCCAGTAGAAATACTCCTACCTGCCAAGTACAGCCGGACTTTTGATACTCGTAAGTTCCTAGCAAATCCGGGAACACTTTACCCAACAAACCTGCTTCTTCCCAAGCTTCCTTGGCGGCGGAATCTTGGGGAGTCATGTCAGGTTCAATTAATCCTTTGGGAATAACCCAGCGCTTGCTAGCCGAAGAAGTAATCAGCATTACTTCTATTTGTTCGTCTTGAATGCGATAGGGAATTACCCCCGATTGCTCTATCAATACAGCGGTTTTTATACTCATGATGTATGCAATATTTATGGGTGAAAAAGAGGCTGCTACTTCATCAAAGGTTTACAAATTTTAAAAAAATTGCATTCTGATTCTCTATAATTCCTCAGTTGAGAAAACAAAGTGGAGAATAGAGATATTTTGGTTTTTCTCATCTGTGGGAAATAAGAAATTCCCCTGCACTCCCACTGAACAATAATATTATTATAATAACCTGGCGCCATCCTCTACCGACAAGCAGATAAAAGCCGATCGACAATATCGGCCTTTACCTGCGCCGGTCTGCGGTTTTACTTTACGCCTAATCCTTCTTCGCCTTAGCCTCCAAACTTTCCATCCGACTCTTCAAATCTTGATTCTCCTTTTTTACCTGGTCTAATTCCTCCCGCAACTGCTTGACCGCTGCATCAGAACCAGCATTTTTCTGCACTTTTTGCACAGCTTCATCAGCCATGCGGCGGACGCGGCCATCGGGAGTTTGGTCAGCTAAAGAACCCAAAATGCGAATTGCTTTGCGAGTTTCCATTTGTCCTAATCCCACTACGACAGATACTTGAGTCAAGAAAAACGTCTCTTTAGACAATTCTGCCAATCGCTGCAAAATCCGTTCTAAATTGATATTAGTTTGACCTGTCGAAATCGTGCCCAAAGAGCGAATTGCAGCCAAGCGCAAAGCTTGCGGAGTACCCGCAGCAGTGTATTTCAAAATTAAATTCAGCGCATCTTCAGAAGTTTTCATTTGCGCCAAACCCGCGATCGCACCCGATCGCACAACCTCATTCCAGCCCTGACGTTCTTTCAGCACGAATTTTAACTCTTTCAGTACCTGTTCGTCCGTCGGTTTTTCGTCGGGGTTAGCCGCTGCAATTCCGCCCATAGCACTCGCTGCGGCTGCTTCTACGTAATAGCTGGCGTCGCCTTTATCTAAGATCGATCTCAGCGCTTTATAAGTTTCGTGAGTTTTGATTTTACCCAGTGCCGCCACCACAGCACGGCGAACGCGAGCATCTTTATCTCTCAAACCACTTACTAAACCTTCAAAAGCTTGGTCAAGTTTAATTTCAACTAACTGACCCGCGACTTCGGCGCGCACAGCCCAGAACGGCTCTTTATTGAGAACTTCTGACAGCGTTTTCACAGCTTCCAGTCCTCCCTTTTTCGCCAAAGCGTGGGCCGCGTAAATCCGGGAAACCGGGTCGGGGTCGAATTGCAACTGAGCTTTTAGTTCCGCAACTCCATACTCTAACTCAACAGTTTTTAAGTATTTATTGCCGACATCAAAACTAATAAATGCCGGCTTCTCTTCGAGAGGGAAATAGAAGCTTTGCTCGCGTTCGTAGACTCGCACTGTGAAAGTTTTTAGGTTCGGGGTTGAACGTGCAGAACTCTCATCGTCTGCCTCTTTTTCCGGCTTGTAACCGAAGCCGATCGGAATTTTCAGATCGAATACATCTTTGCTGTTGCCGTTGTCATTTTGGCTGTCTTTTACCTGAGTTTGTGTTACAGTCACTTTTGCTAATTTGCTGTCGCCATCCCAGGAATAAGCAACCTTATAATCTGGATGGCCGCCGCGATAAACGTACTGGTCAAACAAAAACATGAGATTGCGACCGGTAGCCTTTTCTATCGCCCTGAGCAAATCGATCGTTTCTACAGTTTTGTGAGCGTTATCCCGCACAAAAGTGTGAATTGCTTTGTAAAATAATTCGTCGCCCAACTCGGCGCGAATCATGTGATAGACACAAGCGCCTTTTTCGTACAAATGGCGATCGTACAATTCAATGGCTTCGCGGTAAACGTGAGTAACCATCGGGCGGCGGTAGCGGGAACTATCTTCAGCTAAATAACTGCGGGCTTCATTTAACATATAGTAAGCCGCGTCTTCTTTGCCATATTCTTTATCAGTCCACAGCACCTCGGAATAAGAAGCCATGCCTTCTTTCAGCCAAGCATGAGACCAATGTTTAATTACTACTAAATCGCCGAACCATTGGTGAGCCAATTCGTGGGCGACTAAGCTTTCAGTACCGCGATTGTCGAGGGCGGCGCGTTCGTCTAGCAAGCACCTATCTGTTAGCAAAGTTGTCGAAGTATTTTCCATACCGCCGAAGATGAAATCATCGATGCAGACTTGAGCGTATTTGGGAAAAGGGTAAGGATAGCCAAATGCTTCCGAGAAGAATTCAATCATTTGAGGCGTTTTGCCCATGCTGCGCTTAGCGTCTGCTTCGCGGCGTCTTTCAACGTAATAATTAACTGGTTTGCCGTTCCATTCGTCTTTGATTTCGGCGAAATCTCCGACTGCTAAGGTCATTAAATACGTCGGGTGTACCTGGGTTTGCGACCAGTGATAAATTTTATCGTCGCCGTCGTTTTTTGTGCTAATTAATTCGCCGTTGGAGATGGCCAAAAATTGTCGGGGAACTTGCACTCTAATTTCGGAAGTTGCTAACTGTCCGGGATAGTCGAAACAGGGAAACCAGAAGCGGGAATCTTCGTCTTCGCCTTGAGTCCAAACTTGAGTGGGTTTGTCTGGATAGTGTTTGTCCGGGCCGACGAAATAAAGGCCGCGTTGGGGTTTTTCGACCGAGTAGTCGATCGCAATAGTAATTGGTTGGTAAGCTTCTGTTGGTTCGTGCAGTTGAATTTGCAGCACTTCGCCGTCGCTGTCGAAATTTTGCTCGGTTTCGCCAACTTTTACCGATTCAATGTTAAGGTTTACCGCATCTAAGGTTAATTTGTCAATGCCGCTGCGGACTGGATTGATGCGGATGCTGCAAGTGCCGCGAAAGCTTTGTTTGGGAATATTCAGCACTAAGTCGAGGAAAATATGCTCTACTTGACCGGGGCGATCCGGGTTGTAATGCGGCCGAGCACCGGGCATCTCGAAGGATTTGTGACCGTTTTCAGAATCAAAGTAAGTATTTGACATTGTAATGGCAAAGTTGTGAATCGAGCGGCGATCGCTGGCAGCGCAGATCCGGCTGAACTGCCAGCTTATTATAGAGTAGCGCGTCCTAGCTGCTGTTGTCGCTAACTTGTTAAAAACTGGGTCTATCGTTGAGGGGATGGAAAATATGATTTTTTCGCTACAATATCAGCAAGGCTAATGTCTGCAATCATCAGCCTGCAATTGAAATTGTCAGTAACTCAACCCTAAAGGGATTGAGCTTGTAACAGAAATTCTTGCAAGCTGTACTGATCAGCCTAAGTCTTCATTGACTACGTTTTTTGAGTCACGACACCCCGGGATGCGTAGCTAGTTCCTTGCTCTGTCATCTGCAATTAAACAGTTTTAAAGTCACTGAAACAGTGTTGCAGGTTCAAAAAGCTCTTAAAACATTGGCGAAGCTAACATTACCCTGAAAGGGAGGCTCAATTGAGCGAACCATTATGCGTACAGGGTTGGGAAGTTTGAGATGGTAATTGTCCCATCGAAAGTGCATTACAAAAGTACACCAAATTGAACAACTCCAAGGCGGTAATGGGTAAAGAAAGATTCAATGCGGTTGAAACCGCTTGTGTGCTCCACGCTCGCGTAGCCGAAGTGTCATTTTCCTCTCTAGGCTCAAGCCACGCTCGTTTCGCACTTAGTGAAATTCTTTATGACAGCTACACTATCAGTTCCGAGTTCCATCGAGTCTTGGCTGGGCGACGAAGCCGAAGACTTGCTCACCCATCAAGCAAAAGTTCCTAAAGATTTTTTGCACCTGCCTGGCCCGGATTGGATCGATCGCATTTTTGCTCAAACCGATCGATCTCCTCAAGTTTTGCGATCGCTTCAGCAACTCTATTCTAGCGGACGCTTGGCAAATACGGGCTATTTATCCATCCTGCCAGTAGACCAAGGAATCGAACACTCAGCGGCCGCTTCTTTTGCACCGAATCCCATCTATTTTGACAGCGAAAACATCATCAAACTAGCAATTTCTGCAGGCTGCAACGCTGTCGCGACAACGCTGGGAGTTTTGGGAAGCGTATCTCGCAAGTACGCGCATAAAATCCCTTTCATTGTCAAGCTCAATCACAACGAATTGCTGACTTATCCCAATCAATTCGACCAAATAATGTTTGCGACCGTCGAGCAAGCTTGGAATTTGGGAGCAACTGCAGTCGGAGCAACAATTTATTTTGGTTCCCCAGAATCGACGCGACAAATCCAAGAAGTCAGTCAAGCTTTTGCTCACGCTCACGAATACGGAATGGCGACAATTCTGTGGTGCTACCTCCGCAACGATATTTTTAAACAAGACAAAGATTATCACGTTGCAGCGGATTTAACCGGACAAGCAAATCACTTGGGAGTGACAATTCAAGCTGACATTATTAAGCAGAAGTTGCCCGAGTGCAATAACGGTTACGAAGCTGTGGCTAAAGCTAGCGGCCACAGTTACGGGAAAACCGACAAGCGCGTTTATTCGGATTTGACAACGGATCACCCGATCGATCTAACTCGCTATCAAGTGCTCAACTGTTATGCGGGAAGGATGGGTTTAATTAACTCCGGCGGTGCTTCCGGGAAAAGCGATTTTGCAGAAGCAATTCGCACGGCGGTAATCAACAAGCGCGCTGGCGGATGCGGCTTAATTTCCGGCCGCAAAACTTTTCAGCGTCCCTTTGAAGAAGGCGTAAAATTGTTCAACGCCATCCAAGACGTTTATTTGTCGCCCGAAATCTCGATCGCCTAAAAATTTACCGCACAGAGATTTGCCTCAATATCACAACCTAAACCTAGGGTGAGCACGGCGCACAAATCCCCCTAAACCTAGGGTGCGCAGGGCCCACCTTACGTGATTAAAATTCCTTAATATAAGTTGCAACTTAGCTGTAATATTAATAGTAGCTGAAAATATATAGCGATTCTCAGATAAATGAGGTATACAGAAACCCTGTATTGTCAAGCTTTCCAGGTCAAAATTCGTACCTCACCTTTTTGAGAAAGGCTATAGTCCCAACCACAGAGAGATAAAACT
This sequence comes from Microcoleus sp. OTE_8_concoct_300, assembly GCF_031383065.1. Classification (NCBI taxonomy): domain Bacteria; kingdom Bacillati; phylum Cyanobacteriota; class Cyanophyceae; order Oscillatoriales; family Microcoleaceae; genus Microcoleus; species Microcoleus sp. OTE_8_concoct_300. Next base: position 19,976 of record NZ_JANMZH010000124.1, read on the forward strand.
TCTTCATTCGTGAGAGA
>NZ_JANMZH010000145.1:0-19262 GCF_031383065.1 Microcoleus sp. OTE_8_concoct_300
AAGCAATCCCAAATGCGTTCAGCAATGGGATAGAGAGCTGCGTAGTTCAGCCAAGGCGGGTCAATCCGCTCGAAGTGAAAGTGAAGGGGGAGGGACTTGACGCCTCCCATGTCTATAAATGACTATACTTTTGTCAGCTATGTGTGTTGGGATATTTCGGTCAAATGGCTCAAACAAGACCCCATGAGGAAGTAGACGACTACCAGGGCCGCGGCTGAGACCGCAACTAGGGTGCCGGCTAGCATTAGTGAAAATTCCCGTTGCGCGATCGCCTCTTGCATTAAGTGCAAAGACCAGGCAACGAGGGCAACGTCAATTATTAAAATAGAAACCAGCATAAGTTACGATTTGTAACAGCTTACCTATTGTAACAAAACTTTTCGCTCAGTGCAGATAAGCTCAGGCGTATTTAACTTTTGCTGTAAAACCCGGAGGGAGCAGCGGAAAGCTAGTGAGAAAAACTTATAGCTTTTGTTAATAATTACAATATGCAAAGTTAATGAGAGCTAGCTCAGCTTTAGAGGTGGCGTTTTTGACTCTTGAGCGAGGGATTAAAAGCCCGATAGCTGCGCTTCACACGCTTTTTTGAGTGGTCAGGGTGCGATCGACCTTTGAGTATAAGATTTGATAGCAGTCCGATCGCACCCTGACCCGATTCAAATTTGGTAAAATAGGTGTACTTTTAATTAAAATAAAATGAACGGCTGTTGAGGATATAAACTATGTTAACCCAAACTCAAAAACTCTACTCGCCAGAGGAATATTTGGCACTAGAGGAAGTGGCCGAGTCCAAAAGTGAATATATTGATGGCGAGATAGTTCCTATGACTGGTGGTACTCCAAATCATAATGATATTGCGGGCAATTTTTATGCTCATTTAAAATTTGCTCTCAGGGGGCAAAACTATAAGGTTTTTATCGGTGACTTACGGTTGTCGATACCGCGCTATCATCTCTATACTTATCCAGATGTGATGGTGGTTAAAGGCGAACCAGTGCTTTTAGACGATCGCACAGATACAATAATTAATCCTTTGATGATTGTTGAAGTTTTGTCAAAAAGTACGAAAAATTACGATCAAGGGGATAAGTTTGATTATTATCGATCGATTCCTGAGTTTCGAGAATACATTTTAATCGATCAGTATAAATTTTATGTCGAGCAGTTTGTCAAGACTTCGGAAAATAAGTGGCTTTTAAGTGAATACGAATCGGCAGATGAAGTGTTGGCTTTGTCTTCCCTGCCGTTTCAAGTTCAATTGGGCGAAATTTATGAAGGGATTAGATTTGAAACAAATGCAGCTAGTTAGGGTAAGAGCGAGTTAGTTCGCCTTACTCAATGAATTTTAATTTTCAATGGCAAAACCGAATTCCCCGATTACCTGGAAGAAACCGAGGAGGATTAACTAATGGGTAGAAAATACATGATTTTTCGTGCCGAATGGACTGAAGATGAAGGGGCAGATAATAGGTTGTTAGCCCACACAGGGGCATACACTGATATCCTTGCAGAGTATTTTGACTCATCCAACGCACCTATCCCCGCACCGGGGTACAGATTGCTGGAGTTTCACAGCGCTGACGGTTCCGCTTCTAGCACTCACTACCGCACTGGAGACTGGGAAGTGGTGAGGGTGGAAGAGTACCCAACAGCAATACCTAATAATGAGTTTGAGGCGATTGTAGTTGGATACTGCAAATATGTCCCCGTCGAAACTCCGCTGATACCAATGCCAAAAGCTCAGGTTTCGATCGACTCTTTTGGAGATGAATCGGCTTATCAAGAATTCCTTCAGAGCGAGGCAGTTAAAGATTACACCCTAGTGTAACTTAAGTAGATTAAAAAAGGGGCAATTCGCATTGCCCCTCATTAGACATCTCCAAAAAACGTAGTCTTGAACAGGCAAGATGCCTGTTCCACAGTAATTATTGGAGATGTATATTTAACCAACTAACCAGCTACAAAATTAAACTTCCACAGCAATCTTTTGTTCCGAAGCCTCCGGCGAATTCCCTTCACTCGGCGGCACAACTTGCCAGAACTTAGGCAAATATTCCGACCAATTTGCTAAAATTTTCTCAGCTTTCTTGCTGCCCGTTCGATCGCGCTGAGCCTCAATCAACTCCTTCAACTGCGCCTCCCCAGCCGCCGTAAAAACCCGCTGCATCTTCACAATCTCCCCGTTGACGTGAGCCGGGAAACTGCCATCTTCATCGAGGAAATAAGCCAAGCCGCCAGTCATTCCAGCGCCGACGTTGCGGCCGACTTTTCCTAACACGACAATTACGCCGCCAGTCATGTACTCGCAGCAGTGATCGCCCGCACCCTCAATGACTGCTTTCGCCATCGAGTTACGCACCGCAAACCGTTCGCCAGCTTTACCCGCAGCCAACAGAGTTCCCCCCGTCGCACCGTACAAACAAGTATTACCGACGATCGCATTTTCGGAAGCATCATAAGTCGCACCAGCCGGCGGTGCGATCGCGATTTCGCCGCCGTGCATTCCTTTACCAACGTAGTCATTGGCTTGGCCTGACAGTACCAGCGTCATCCCCGGCAAATTGAACGCGCCGAAGCTTTGGCCCGCGCTACCAGTGCAATTGAGGGTGATTTGACCGCTAAAGCCCGTGTTGCCGTGTTGCTGTGCGATCGCACCTGCCAAACGCGCACCCACAGTGCGATCGGTATTCACCAATTTTACACTCTTGCTAACAGTGCCGTGATTGGCGATCGCACTTTGAATCTCAGCATCCGCCAGCAAATCGTCATCCAAAACCGGGCCGTTGCTGTGCACGGGTTCGTGTACCAAGAAAGATCGATCGCTCTTAGTATCCGGTAACTTGGTCAAACAATCCAAATTAATCGCTTGGGTTTTAGTTAGTTTCACCCCATCGCGCCTTGTCAGCAAATCCGCGCGGCCGATGATATCTGCGATCGACTTATAACCCAATTTCGCCAGCAAACTCCGCACTTCTTGTGCTACGAAATAGAAGAAATTAACAACGTGTTCCGGTGTACCGGGGAACCGTTTCCGCAAGTGTTCTTGTTGAGTTGTCACCCCCACCGGACAAGTATTCATGTGGCAAACGCGAGCCATAATACAGCCTTCTGCAATCATTGCCACCGTGCCGAAACCGTACTCTTCGCCGCCCATCAAAGCCCCTACAACCACGTCCCAGCCGCTTTTAAAGCCACCGTCAACGCGGAGCAAAACTCGATCGCGCAATTTATTTTCCATCAGCACCCGGTGCACTTCTGTCAATCCGAGTTCCCACGGAGAACCTGCGTGCTTAATCGAACTCAATGGCGAAGCACCGGTGCCGCCATCGTGGCCGGAAATTTGAATCACATCAGCATTTGCCTTGGCGACACCGGCGGCTACAGTCCCGATGCCGACTTCCGACACCAACTTCACCGAAACACCTGCTTTGGGATTGATTTGGTGCAAGTCAAAAATCAACTGCGCCAAATCCTCGATCGAATAAATATCGTGGTGAGGAGGAGGCGAAATCAGCGTCACACCCGGTTTCGATCGGCGCAAATAAGCAATGTACTCGCTCACTTTCGCCCCTGGCAATTGACCGCCTTCACCCGGTTTCGCACCTTGTGCGATTTTAATTTCGATTTGTTTGGCGTTCATCAGGTACTCGGGAGTCACCCCGAAGCGTCCCGAAGCTACCTGTTTGATGGATGAAGAAGCTGTATCGCCGTTCTGCAAACCTTTTAAGTGAGGTAGCGTCTGTGAGAAACCCGCCGCACTCACATCGTTTAGCACTTTGTAGCGCACCGGGTCTTCCCCGCCCTCGCCGGAGTTGGATTTGCCGCCGATGCGGTTCATCGCAATCGCTAGGGTTTCGTGGGCTTCCGGGGACAAAGCGCCGAGGGACATACCGCCGGTGGCGAACCGCTTGACAATATCTGCTACAGATTCTACATCTTCGATCGCAATCGGAGGGCGATCGCTCACAAAATCCAGCAAATCCCGCAAAGCCGTTACCGGGCGATTTTCGAGCAGTTGCTTGTAAACCTCGTAGTGATCGTAAGCCGTTTCAGAATTTTTGGAACCAATTGGTTCCATTTTTGCTTGGACCCCGTTGCCGTTACCGTTAGTCTGAGCCTTAAAAGTAGTCACCGCCTTGTGCAAAGCCTTCGCCATTTCCGGGCTGTTCATGTGATATTCACCACCCCGGCGGTACTGCACGAAGCCGAAGTTTTCCAGCTTTTTGAGGTGCAATTCTGGGAAAGCCTGACTGTGGAAAGACATTACCTCGTTAGCCAGTTCCGCCACACTCAAACCGCCGATCCGAGAAACCGTGCCTTTGAAACCCAAATCGAGCAAATCACCGCCAATGCCGATCGCCTCAAAGATTTGCGCCCCCTGATAGCTAGACAGCAGCGAAATTCCCATTTTCGACAGAATCTTCAGCAGCCCATTTTCCACCGCTGTGCGGTATCTAGCTTGAGCCTGGGTCACGGTAATATTGGGTACCTTGCCGTGTTGCATCAAGTTTTGAGTCTTGGTGTCAGACCACCAGGCGCGCACGCTTTCCAAGGCCAGGTAAGGGCAAACAGCCACCGCCCCGTAACCCAGCAAACAAGCGAAGTGGTGAGTGCTCCAACATTGCGCGGTATCCACAACCAGCGAAGTTTGCATCCGCAACCCGACGCTAATTAAGTGGTGGTGAACCGCACCAACTGCCAGGAAGGGCGGAATATAAGTGCATTCTGCACTCAATCCAACAGAAGAAGATTCGCCTTCTGCCTTCGAGATTCGATCGGTCAAAATCAGAATCCTCGCACCCTCGCGCACCGAAGCAGCCGCCTCTTGACAAAGTTGCTCGACTGCGCTCTTCAAACCGCCAGGCCCAGCAGTAATTTTGTAAAGCGTTGACAATTCTGTAGCTAGGAAAGACTTTTGCTCTTTCAAGAAAGACAGTTCAGCGTCGTTGAGTACCGGGGAATCAATTTTTAGCAGCTTGGCATTTTCCGGCACAGCTTGCAGTAAATTGCCCCGCAGCCCCATAGTCATCGTCAGCGACATCACCATCCCCTCGCGCAGGGGGTCGATCGGCGGATTTGTCACTTGAGCGAACCGCTGTTTGAAATAGTTGTACAGCAACTGAGGCTTTTCTGACAACACAGCCAAGGGAACGTCATCGCCCATGCAGAAAGTCGGTTCTTTCCCAGAACTCGCCATCTCGACGATCACCATGTCCAAATCTTCCGCTGTGTAGCCAAAAGCAGTTTGGGTTGCCAACAGCGTTTGCGAGTCGAGGGTTGGTGTTTCCGCAAAAGGCTGCGGCTGCAAGATTTCGCGGTTTTGTTTCAGCCATTCGCCGTAGGGGTGCCGCTTAGCAATCCGCTGCTTGAGTTGCCAATTTTTGAGAATTTCTTGAGTTTGCAGGTCAACTGCAATCATTTGTCCTGGCCCCAAACGGCCTTTTTCGACAATATCTGCTTCGGGAATATCCACAACTCCCGCTTCGGAAGCCACAATTACCAAACCGTCTTTAGTAATGCAGTAGCGGGCCGGCCGCAAACCGTTGCGATCGAGCGTAGCACCTACTTGTTTGCCGTCGCTGAACACCAGCAGTGCCGGGCCGTCCCAAGGTTCTTGAATGGCGCTGTAATACTCGTAAAAATCGACAATTTCTGGATAGGGAGCCAAATCCGGCTGATTTTTGTAGGCTTCGGGCACCATAATTGTCAGGGATTCTAGGGGGGTGCGGCCCGAGTGCACCAACAACTCCATCACGGTGTCCAAGTTTGCCGAATCGCTGCTTTCGGAATTGACAATTGGGTTGAACGTGTCGATGTCCGCTTGACTCCAATTCGGGTGAGATAAATTGGCTTGCCGCGCCTTCATCCAGGTAATATTGCCCAACAGCGTGTTAATTTCCCCGTTGTGTCCCAGCAAGCGCATCGGCTGGGCTAAGTGCCAGCGGGGCATCGTGTTGGTGCTGAAGCGCCGGTGATAGACGGCAAAGGAGCTTTTATAAGCGGGATTTTTCAGGTCTTGGTAAAATTCTGCTAGTACGGCCGATCGCACCATGCCTTTATAGACGATCGTGCGGGAGGAAAAAGAGCAACTATAAAAGTCTTGGCGGGTGAAGTTGGCCCGATTTGACAGCGCGTGTCCGATGGTGCGGCGCGCCAGAAATAGGTGTCTGTCGAGTTCGTCTCCGGCTAAGTGCGGTGAACTGACTATTACTTGTTCGATTTGAGGTTGATGTTCTAGCGCTTGCTCGCCCAAAACCGACGGTACAATGGGAACTTTGCGCCATCCCAAAAGTGTCAGCCCGCGATCGGCCAGAACTATCTCAACCACTTGCCGCGCTATAGTCGCTTGAAATTTATCTTGAGACAGAAACAGCATTCCCACGCCGCAGTTTTCCCGTGCAGGAGGCACAATTCCCTGTTCGGCAAACCAAGTATCCAGCAATTCCCAAGGAATCGCGGTCATCAAACCCGCACCGTCGCCGGAATCTTGGTCGGCGCTGCAACCGCCGCGATGTTCCAGACAAGTTAAAGCTGGGAGTGCTTTTTGAATAATCGAGTGGGTAGCTTCGCCGCTTTGGTTGGCAATAAAGCCCACACCGCAGGCATCTCTTTCTTCCACTAACCAGCTTTGGCCGGCGAATGGAGTTCCTCGCTCAGTCTGATGCACGTTTCTGTTTGGATCGATCGTATTACCCATGTTGATTGAATGTTATTTCCGTGATTGTGTGGTTGATGCGTTTTTATAGCTCGGAGAGAAGGCTGCCGAGCGGTGGGAGCCTAGTAAACTTTAAAACAGCATATTGGAAGCTGATTTGATAAAAATTTACGTCTATGCTGCCTGTACTTAGCACTGACACCCTGTTTGCAGATTTTAAATTATCTCGCTCGCATCGTCTCGGAGATGTCTCCTAGAATACCCTGCTGTTAAAAAGCAGTGATTCAGCAGGCGATCGCCGCCCGGAGACTAGATACATTGCAGGCGATTCCCTACGGGATAGCTGCGCTTGTCGAGTTTTTTGTCTGTTTTTTTCCTTAGTCCGCAAGGGTAGCCTTGCAGCGAACACAGGTAGATAGTAACTTTAGCTTTATTTTGCTTGCTGCGCTGTTGAGTTGCTTTCGTCAGCGCCCGCAGACACAAAAGCCACCTGCCCGGTCAGTCGGTAGGTGCAATGTAGCAGCGCGCTTCACAACTGGTGAAACCTGTCTTATTGTGCAGTCAACTCTCGAGCTGGGAACATCAAGTGTATCAAGAAATTGATAAAATTTTACCGATTACAGTCAGAGGCCCGGCCCAAGTCTTGTAGGCGATCGCCCAAAACCCAGGCTAAGATGCCTGGCCGAAAAAGGTTGACCAAAAGAAATGGGATACAAGCCCCTTCTTCAGTGGCCAGCTTTTCAAGGTGTTTGAATATATGTTTTAAGTATTTCTAGTGGCGCTCCGCTCCTGGTACAGAAACCGAGAAGTAGCTAGGACGACCTAAAGCCTCCTTGTGAGGCTTCTTGTATCCTGCCTGCCCGTATCCCCGACTAGAAACTCCTTTCAGTGCGTTCACTATTTGAGAGATTGAAAGCTATTGAGGATATTCAATAAGTGAACGTGATTTTCTTCACCATTCAATTCAAGGATCTGGAAGTCCATCTTTTCGGCTACTCCGCGAAACGACTTTTCAATTACACTCAAACTTTCGGCAGTAAATATCGACCGTCGGTATTTGGTCACACAAACCAAGTGAATCTTAATATCTGTAACACTATGTCGTTCTTTTCGGAAATAGGTTGTCATCCACTCTAAACCAATATATAATTTCATGGTACAGACCAACATTAGCACAGCAAATGAAAGCAAGGTACAAGTACAGATTTTACCCAACAGACCAACAACAGAGAAGTTTAGCTCAGTTGTTTGGTTGCGTTCGGGTTGTCTGGAACGATGCGCTTGCGCTTTGCAAAGAATCTAAAACAAAGCCTAAATCGGCCCAACTTCAGAAATTAGTAATAACTCAAGCTAAATTAACTGAAGAACGTAAATGGTTGTCTGAAGTATCAAACATTCCTTTACAGCAATCAGTTGCCGATTTGGATATTGCTTTTAAGAATTTTTTCGCATCCTGTAAAGGAAAGCGAAAAGGTAGTAAAGTTGGATATCCCAAATTCAAGAAAAGAACAAACAGTCAATCGGCACGCTTTAGGATTGGAGGATTTTCCTTTAAAGGCGATGGAGTATATATCGCTAAAATTGGTATAGTTAAACCTATATGGTCTAGAAAACTACCGTCTGAACCTAGCTCTGTTACAGTAATCAAGGACTGTGCCAGTCGCTACTTCTTGAGTTTTGTAGTAGAGGTAGAGCCGATTCTCACCAAAGCTGATAATCCCAGTATCGGAATTGACTTAGGGATTAAAACCTTTGCAGTAATGAGCAACGGCGAAAAAGCCGAAAGCCCTAGCTACAAAGAATTAGATCGAAAGCTCCGCAAATTACAGCGTAAGTTAGCTCGTCAACCAAAGGACACCAAAAGAAGAGAAATAACTCGAATCAAAATCGCCAAGCTTCACAACAGAATTGCTGATACGCGCCAAGATTTCCTGCACAAGCTGTCAACCAAAATAGTAAGCGAAAACCAAGCGATAGTTTTGGAAGACTTGAATGTATCGGGGATGGTAAAAAATCGAAAATTGTCAAGGGCGATTAGTCAGCAAGGATGGAGAGAGTTTAGGAGGCTGTGTGAGGCTAAGTCAGAAAAATTTGGCAGAGATTTCAGAACGATCGATAGATGGGAACCTACCAGCCAAGTTTGTTCAAGCTGTGGATTCAATTGGGGGAAATTAGATCTAAATGTTCGGTCGGTTCAATGTTTAAGCTGCCAGACAGAACACGACCGAGACGAAAATGCCGCAGCAAACATAAATAAAGTCGGGATGGGATATCGCCACGACTCTAAATGGGCGCAGAGACAGGATAAGACTATTTCGGTAGCACCAGTCGATGAAGCGTCAAGAATCACCGCTCGTTTACGACGGTGAGTATATCAAAGTTGTCCGTAACCCTAATTTGTATTTTTTTTCCCACAAACGTTCGTAACTCCTCAATGAAGGCTATTTCAAGGATTTCTGACACATTAGGAGCATCTGGTAGAGCCAGCGCAGCCTTTTTGACCGCACCCAAAAACGGATACTTGCTTTCTGACACGAGTCGTGGAGAGGTAAAAATTTTAGACTCTTGTTCAATCTCCCAGATTCATCTGTCCAGTAAATCTCCAATCTCCAATCTCCAATCGACTGACACCCACAAACTTGGCCTTGGTAATTTGGTTTAGCTCAGGACTTACGCACACATACCAAAGAAACCGGGTTTTTTACTGAGTCTGGGGGTCACAACCAAGTTTTTTCCTAAAAAAACCCGGTTTCTGAGCCTCGGTGCGTCCAGGACTAAACTCAAAGGTGGTCGTTCTTACCGATATAAGTTGATTGGCATTTGGGACATTTCATTTCTATTTTGTTATAAAAGAAAGTAAGCGGAAAACGAGCGAAACTTTAGTCTGCTCGATGCAAGAAACACGGGGAAATTCAGTCAAAAGTTAATTTTTCTAAAATATAGAAATTAATTGCCCTATATTTTTCAGGTTCATGTTATCATAAGTTTCTCGTAATTCATCGAATTAATGTTAGTTATATAGTTATATAATTTAAAATTTACCGAAAACAACAACAGTTTAGTGCTGTTAATAAAGCTTGACGGGCAGTGTGTTTGGGATCGCGATCTTAATGCAGCTATAAATATCCTCTCCAGGAGAGGATGCGTAGCGTAGGGCATAGGGAAACTTGGGGTAACACCCTAAATGCTTGTGGATAGATGAGCTCTACTGAGGCTGGATAAATCCTGTATCAGCAAGTCCCCTCTTGGAATCAAGAATCTCAGTTTCTTGAGAGTCCAGAGTGTCAAGAATCCTCCCATAATGATGCCACGCCTATTCATGAGCTTCTTAACTTCCTCTTCAATGAACTGCTGCCGTTCAATCAGCGTTCGCGGAGTCATTTTATACTTAGTGTCAACAGAAGTATCAACAGCTCTTACATAAAATATTCAGTCTGCTTTTTAAAATCGCTCTTTCATAATTTCTTGTTCAAAATATGTTAAGAAAAATGAAATTAATGAATAGAACCGCAGATAGAGGCACAATAGTAGATATCAACTCTAAGAAAGTTTAGGCTTGAAAGAAGCAGTAGAAATACGTAGATATGGTTACAACAAATCTTTTTCTCGGATATCACATTAACGAGCAAATATACGTAGGTACGAGAACTTTAGTGTATCGCGGCCTTCGGTGTTCAAATGGGCAGCCCGTCGCGATCAAAGTGCTGCGAAATGACTTTCCCCGCTTCTACGAACTGGTTAACTTTCGCAACCAGTACGTCATTGCTAAAAACTTAGATATCCCCGGCAGTGTTAAGGCGTACAGCCTGGAGACTTATCATAACCACTATGCTCTGGTGATGGAAGACTTTGGGGGAATTTCCTTAAGTAGCTATCTCGATCTTCTAGCATCCGATAGCAAGGAGCCCCTAGAAGGGTTGCCTATTAACGAGTTTCTTCCTATGGCAATTCAAATTGCCAACTCCCTCGACGGACTTTATCGCCACCACGTCATCCATAAAGACCTCAAACCCGCCAACATTCTAATTAACCCCACCACCAAACAAGTCAAACTGATTGACTTCAGCATCGCTTCCCTGTTGCCGCGCCAAACCCAAGAAATTCAAAATCCCAGCGTCCTTGAAGGCACCTTACCTTACATATCTCCCGAACAAACTGGGCGAATGAACCGAGGCATTGATTACCGCACGGATTTCTACTCTCTGGGAGTCACATTCTACGAACTCCTCGCGAGACAGTTGCCTTTCCAAACTGACGATCCGATAGAGTTAGTACACTGTCACCTTGCCAAGCAGCCTATCCCAGTCCATCACCTTAACAAAAGCGTTCCACTGGTGCTGTCTGAAATTGTTAGCAAACTGATGGCTAAGAATGCTGAAAATCGCTATCAAAGTGCGATCGGACTCAAGTTTGATTTGGAAACTTGTTTGCACCAATGGAAAGAGACAGGTAAAATTGCTTGCTTTAAATTGGGAACGCGAGATTTGTGCGATCGCTTCTATATCCCCGAAAAATTATACGGTAGAGAAAGCGAAGTATTCTCCCTGCTAGCGGCCTTTGAGCGCGTGAGTGCCGGCAGCGCCGAAATGATGCTCGTTGCCGGTTTCTCAGGCATTGGCAAAACCGCTGTTGTCAACGAAGTTCACAAACCAATTGTGAGACAGCGAGCATACTTTATTAAAGGCAAATTCGACCAATTCCAACGCAACCTTCCCTTTTCAGCATTTGTCCAAGCTTTTCGCGATTTAATGGGACAACTGCTATCGGAAACAGATGCTAAACTTGAACAATGGAAGTTGGAAATTTTGGCAGCTTTGGGCGATAGCGCTGGGGCGATCGTTGAAGTCATTCCCGAACTAGAACGTATTATCGGACAGCAACCGCCCGTCCCAGAAATTTCGGGCAGTGCCGCTCAAAATCGCTTCAATTTGTTGTTTGAAAAATTTATTCAAGTCTTCACAACAAAAGAACATTCTTTAGTGATTTTCTTGGACGATTTGCAATGGGCAGACTCAGCATCGTTAAAATTAAGTCAAGTGCTGATGAGTGCTACTGATAACCGCTATATCTTTTTAATTGGAGCTTATCGGGATAACGAAGTTTTTCCAGCACATCCATTAATGCTGACGTTAGCAGAGATTCAAAAAGCTGAAGCAAAGGTGAACACTATTACCTTAGCTCCCCTCGCTCAAGCAGACCTAAATTGTTTAGTTGCCGATACTCTAGATTGTTCTACAGCGTTGGCTCTGCCTTTGACAGAACTCGTTTATCAAAAAACCCAAGGCAATCCATTTTTCAGCACACAGTTCCTCAAATCTTTACATGAAGATGGGCTAATTGAATTTAATTTTGAAGCTCGGTATTGGCAGTGCGATATTGCCCGAGTGCGAACCTTGGCACTAACGGATGATGTAGTAGCGTTCATGGCACTTCAGTTGCGAAAGTTGCCAACCCGAACACAGGAAGTTTTAAAGTTAGCTGCTTGTATTGGCAATCAGTTCGATTTGGCGATCTTAGCAATTGTTGATGAAAATTCGCCAGTAGAAACCGCATCCGCTTTATGGAAGGCACTACAAGAAGGGCTAATTTTACCCATTAGCGAAGTTTATAAGTTTTATCAAGCAGAGGGGAATAGCAAGTCGGTAATCGGTAATGGGAAGGTATCTGACCAATTACCAATTACCCATGACCAATTACCCAAATATAAGTTTTTACACGATCGGGTTCAACAAGCAGCCTATTCCCTGATTCCCGAAGAGCAAAAGCGATCGACTCACTTAAAAATCGGTCAACTGCTGTTAGACAATACGCCAGAAGCAGATCGAGAAGAAAGAATTTTTGATATTGTCAACCACTTAAATGTGGGAGTTGAGCTAATTACTCAGGAGGCACAACGGGAGCAATTAGCACGGTTGAATCTGGTCGCTGGAAAGAAAGCCAAAGCTGCTACCGCTTATGCTGCTGCGGTTGAATGCTTCAATATTGGCAGGGAATTACTGACAGAAAATTGTTGGCAGAATCAATACGAACTAACATTAGCGCTGTTTACAAAAGCAGCAGGAGCGGCATATCTGTGCGGTGATTTTGACCAGATGAAAGAATTAGCATCAGTCGTGGAAAACTGCGCCAAAACGCTGCTGGACAAAGTGAAGGTATATGAAGTACAGATGCAAGCTTATATGGCGCAAAATAATCTACAGGAAGCACTGAATATGGGACTACAAGTTTTAAAGCAGTTGGGGGTAGAGTTTCCCTCGGAGCCAAACTCGTCAGATATTGGGCAGGCACTAGGGGAAACTGCGTCAATTTTGAATGGCTTGCGAATTGAGGATTTAGTTGACCTGCCTCAAATGAGCGATTCCTATAAACTAGCAGCTATGAGACTTTTATCAAGTATCTTTGCTCCTGCATACATTGCTGCTCCTGCACTGTTGCCTTTGACGGTGTGCAAACAAGTACAATTATCCGTCCAATATGGGAATGCTTCTGTCTCTCCCTTTGCTTACGCCAATTATGGTTTTCTTCTTTGTGGAGTTGTGGAAGATATTGATTCAGGCTATCAGTTCGGTCAATTGGCTTTAAGTCTAGTGTCAAAGTTAAATTCTCAAGAAATCAAAGCCAAAACAGCCTTGATAGTAAATTTATTTATCCGACATTGCAAAGAGCATCTCAGAGAAACCTTAGAGCCTTTGGTGTCAGCTTACTCTAGCGGAATGGAGGCAGGAGATTTAGAATATGCAGGCTATAATTTATTACAGTCTTCCTGTTCAGCTTACTATAGTGGCAAAGAACTGACTGTCCTGGAAAGAGAAATAGAAAGAAACAGAGAGGCTCTGCATAAAATCAAGCAAGAAACAGCGCTTAATTATATAGAAATCTATTGGCAGACCATCTTGAATTTGCTGGGGAAAAGTGAGAATTACTGCCTTCTAAAGGGTGAAGCCTGCGATGAGCAGATCAAGTTGCCATTTTACCAGCAAGCGAACGATAAAGTGGGAGTTGCATACATATATTTAAACAAACTTTTACTTTGTTATTGGTTTGAAAATTACTCAGAAGCGATTGAGAATATCGCTATAGCAGAGAAGTATTTAGATGCAGTGGTAGGAATGCCAGTTGTTGCTATCTTCTATTTCTACGATTCTTTGGTGTGGTTGGCGGTGTATTCTGACACTCTACAGTCAGAGCAACAGGGGATTCTTGACAGAGTACAAGCTAATCAAGAAAAAATGCAGAAATGGGCGCATCATGCCCCCATGAATCATCTGCACAAATTCTATTTAGTAGAAGCAGAACGGCATCGAGTTTTAGGTGAGAAAATAGAGGCGATCGAGATGTACGACAAAGCGATCGCTCTAGCTAAAGAAAACAAATACCTCAATGAAGAAGCTTTAGCAAACGAGCGGGCTGCAAAATTTTATTTACAGTGGGGGAAAGAAAAACAGGCTCAACTTTATCTAATTGATGCCTACTATTCCTACTCTCGTTGGGGGGCTAAAGCGAAGATTGATAGGTTAGAACAATGCTATCCTCAATTACTTTCTCCTATTTTGCAACAGAATCAAGGTCGTTTGTTCGAGGCAGAAACCACCTCCAATGACACCTCATCTTCTACCAAAAACCAAACAATTGCTGGGAGTACGAGTAGCGCAGTAATAGATTTACCAACAGTTATCAAAGCTTATCAAGCTCTGTCTAGCGAAATAAAGTTTGAACAATTGCTCACTACCCTGATGGAAGTGGCGATTCAGAATGCAGGGGCTCAAACAGGAGTATTGATTTTGAAAGAAGAGGAGAACTGGAAAATCGCTGTCCACTGTAGCGATCGCCAAGGCTGTCTTCTGCAAGAAACTATTGCGATCGAGGAGAGCCAATCAATTCCCCAGACTGTGATTAATTACGTCAAACGCACCCAGAAAACCCTAGTTTTCGATGATGTCAAGACAGAATTAATATTTGCTTCTGACCCCTATATGATGCAGCAGGAACCTAAGAGCATCCTATGTACTCCGATTCTCCATCAAGGCAAAATGATGGGGATTTTGTATCTGGAAAATAATCTAGCAACAGGAGTATTCACGCGCGATCGCGTCGCCCTCCTCAACATCCTCTGCTCCCAAGCTGCGATCTCGCTGGAAAACGCCCGCTTGTATCAGGAATCTCAACAGCTTTATCAACAATCTCGGGATGATGCCCAAAAACTAGAGCAGTCTATCAACAATCTCAAGCAGATGCAACTGCAACTGATACAGAATGAGAAGATGTCGGCTCTCGGAAATTTAGTCGCAGGGGTAGCCCACGAAATTAACAATCCGGTAGGCTTTATCGTCGGCAATTTGCAACCTGCTCAAGAATACGTGGGGGATTTATTTAACTTGATTGATTTGTATCAAGAAAAATTCCCCGATCCGGGAGTGGAAATTGAAGCAGAAATTGAGGATATGGACTTGGAGTATTTGCGAGAAGATTTGCCGAAATTGATTGGCTCGATGAAGGAGGGAGTCGATCGCATCCGCAATATCAGTACAAGTTTGAGAACGTTTTCGAGGGCAGATAGCGATCGCCCCGTTTCTTTCAATATTCACGACGGACTCGAAAGCACTCTGCTGATTCTCAAGCACCGTTTAAAAGCGAGCGAGTTCCGCCCTGCCATTGAAATTGTGAAAGAGTATGGTGATTTGCCCCTAGTCAAATGCTTTCCGGGACAGTTAAACCAAGTGTTTATGAATGTACTAGCCAATGCCATTGACGCTCTGGAAGAGTCAAATAAGGGGCGCAGTTTTAGTGAAATTAAAGCCCGACCTAATCAAATCACGGTTCAAACAGTTCTGAGCGAATCCAAAGATCGGGTTTTGATTCGGATTAAGGATAATGGAGAGGGGATGTCGAACGAAGTCAAGGAAAACATCTTTAACCACTTATTCACAACCAAGCCTGTGGGTCAAGGAACGGGATTAGGATTGTCGATCGCCCACCAAATTGTTGTAGAAAAACATGGAGGTACGTTAACGGTGAATTCCTCCCTCGGTGAGGGTTCGGAGTTTGTGATTTGTATTCCGGTGTGAGCAGTTGGTAGTAGGTATTTAGGGCAATTAGCGCCATCGACTAACCTAGACCCGATCCAGAGCTTCCTGCCGATCGCAGTCATCGGCAAAAATATAGGGTTTAGTAAGAAAAAACCTACAGATATTCCGCGTTTCTATATCCCCATGTGTTTAGGACTGAAATTGTGAGTTGTAAACTGTGAAACGTAATTTGTTGTATTGGCGTCGAATATTGTCAGTCTGGATTTTACCCGTACTGGCGATCGCCCCGTCTTTAGTGTGGAATCAACCCGGAAGAGCACAAGACGGGAAGAGGGCTGGGTTGATTGATGCTTCGAGATCTAGTCAGGGAATGAATTCCCTGGCTGATAGCGAAAGTCGGTTAAATTTGAGATGTTGCACGATTGTCAATAAGCCTCTTATGAACGGGCAAGATGCCCGTTCCACAAGAAAATCTACTCTTTGTGGAACAGGCATCTTGCCTGTTCTTGAGAATGGTGCAAGATGTGAGTTAAAACTGAGATGTTGCACCATTGTCAATCAGCCTTTTATGAACGGGCAAGATGCCCGTTCCACAAGAAAATCTACTCTTTGTGGAACAGGCATCTTGCCTGTTCTTGAGAATGGTGCAAGATGTGAGTTAAAACCGACTGAAATATTGACCGATAGTTCTCTTGAGAAAACTTCAGCTATGAAACAGGGGTTTCAACCCCTGTCGGAATATAGGTTTTTGGCTCAATCTGTACCGCCATCTTTGAGAATTAGACAAGGCAGCCAAGTGTCTATAAACGGCCGCATTCTCCCCCTAAGTTGGACTCAGCAGCCGGCAAACAGCACTTCTGCGGATTTCCGAACTTGGATTGCTGACGTTGGATTGATGCAAAGTGTGGGAGTGGATTTGCTTAGCAGCGCCGACAGTACGAAACAACCGGTGCAGTGGTTTTCGGTATCTCTAACCGACGCTCAAAGCTTAGCAGCGCGGGCAACAGGCTCGTATCGTTACTTAGATGTTACCGATTTTGCGTCCCTTGCGGGTTGGCAGATATCAGCAGATGGTAATGTTCTGAGAATCACGTCTCCCGTGGCAAATGTGACTGGAATTCGGCAAGCAGAAAGAGAATGGGGCTCGCGCATTGTTGTAGATCTCGATCGCCCCGCCCCTTGGCAAGTCAACTTTGTCGATAAACCAAGGCCGTCGCCGACACCCACGCCCAACCCCCCGGACGACCCCACAAAGCCCGCTATCCCACTGCAAAGCCTCCGCGCAGCGCCAAATCTCGAAACACCAGACGACCCGACCAAACCGGCTCTCCCGCTGCACAGGACGCCTTTACAGCAGATTATCGGTCAAGAATGGTCGATTGCGATCGATGCCAAAGTCGATCCCGCCTTACTTCAGGACACTTTTCAAACCAGCAAACAATTGCTATCACTAAAAGTCGAACCTGAGGGCGATCGAACCCGAGTCAAAGTGACGATTCCTTTAGGTTGGCGGCCGCAAGTTTTCAGCGAGGGAAATCCCAATCGATTAGTGATCGACATTCGGCCAGATTCGTTAGTAGAAAAAAACATTCTTTGGGCTCCCGGTGTGCGGTGGCAGCAGCAGTATCAGAATTTAGGAACCGCGCGTTTTCCGGTAGTTTGGTTAGAAGTTAATCCCCGTCAAGCTGGTGTGAAAATTCGACCAATTCTCAGCAATCCACCTGCAGAGCAAGGGACTGCACCTTTATTGCAAACAGCAGAAGTTTGGGGAGCGGCTGCGGCAATTAATGCAGGGTTTTTCAATCGAATTAATCGCTTAGCTTTAGGCGCAATTCGGCGCGACAATAAATGGCTTTCCGGGCCGATATTGAACCGGGGGGCGATCGCCTGGAACGATGGGGGAGAATTTGCGATCGCTCGTTTGACTTTGCAAGAAACTTTGATAACTCCGGCAAATCAATTTTTGCCTGTTTCTCATCTCAATAGTGCCTACGTGCAATCGGGAATCGGTCGCTACAATTCTGATTGGGGGACAACTTATACTCCATTTTCTGACAATGAAATAGTTGTGACAGTTGCGGGCGATAGAGTTGTCAGCCAATCCCCCGGAGGTGCGGCGGGAACAACAACTTTTTCCATTCCAGCTAACGGTTATATTTTGGCTTTGCGTTCGGATTTGTCGATCGCCCCTCAATTTACCCCCGGCACTTTATTGCGTCTGGAAACTAACACTATTCCTGCTGATTTTAACCGTTTTCCCTACATTCTAGGCGGCGGGCCGATGTTGGTACAAAACAGTCGAGTGGTTTTGGATGCGAAGGCGGAAGGGTTTAGCGATGCGTATGTTCGACAGACAGCAATTAGAAGTGCGATCGGGCGAACTGCTGCGGGGAATTTGCTGATTGTAGCGGTGCACAACCGCGCGGGCGGGGCGGGACCAAATTTCGCAGAACTGGCGCAGATATTGCAGCAAATGGGTGCTGTGGAGGCTTTAAATTTGGATGGGGGAAGTTCGACGAGTTTGTATTTGGGAGGTAGTTTGCTCGATCGACCTCCGTCAACTGCTGCGAGAGTTCATAATGCGATCGGTATTTTCATTCAACCATAAACCGTCACGTTAAATTGTAGAGTGCGTCAGCGTCCGTTATCTTCTCAAAAATTGAGAATCTCCGCACCGGGGCACCTTACAAACTCTTGTCCTCCCCTTATTAAGGGGGGCTAGGAGCGATCGAGAAGACTCTAGAAAGAAGACAATACTCAACAAAATTCCCCCATCTCAGCTATAATCAAAACCATCCTCTCCACATCCTCACATACCCATCATGAGGCACTGGCCGCCCGGACAACAAATGGACCAAGGCAAATACCTAATCGAAGAAATCCTCGGCGGCGGATTCGGTGTCACCTACCGCGCTCAAAACCGCAAAGAAGGCAAATTAGTCGCCATCAAAACCCTAAATGCCAACGTTCAAGGTAAACCAAACTTTCAGGAATTACAAACCAAATTTCTCAACGAAGCTTTATCTTTAGCCAAGTGCAGCCATCCCCACGTCGTCCAAGTTTACGAAGTGTTTCCCGAAAGGGTAGGAAATATCTAATTGTGGTGCATGGTGATGGAATTAATCGACGGAATTTACTTAGCCGAATATCTCGAAGATAACGGCATTTTGTCGGAAGAAAAAGCTTTGCCAATTATTCAACAAGTGGGAAGCGCGCTGAGTTTTGTTCACCAGCAAGGATTGACTCACCTCGATGTTAAACCCCAAAATATTATGCTAAGAACCCCCCCAGCCCCCCCTTGGTAAGGGGGGGAGTAAGAGAAAATACCCCCTTCTCTTCTTCCCTCCTTGATAAGCTATGCCTTACTCACATCTTTCTTAACAAAATCAGCCTTGACATCTGGGGGGGAATGGGTAGAAACTAATTTCCATGTAGCAGCAATGTTATGCAAACGTTGCCATCCTCGCCAAAGGGTCTTGACACCCGGTTCACCATCTCCTTTACGTCCCAAAAATCCACCTAGTTTCGCAATCCAACGAATACAATTACTTAAAGTTGGGGGTGATTCAGTGGGGTTCGG
>NZ_JANMZH010000156.1:0-3185 GCF_031383065.1 Microcoleus sp. OTE_8_concoct_300
AGTCATTAGTCATTAGTCATTAGTCATTAGTCATTAGTCATTAGTCATTAGTCATTAGTCATTAGTCATTAGTCATTAGTCATTAGTCATTAGTCATTAGTCATTAGTCATTAGTCATTAGTCAACAGTCATTCGTAACAAATAACAAATGCCAGCAAATGAACCCAAAGAATACGATGCAGTTTTGGGCGGTAAAAATCCACCTTTAATTCATGCTGCTGTCTTGGGCGGCATAGCACGAGTCAAGCAGCGTTTAGCAAGCCCCTCGGCTGAAGCAAGGCTGGCAGCACTTGCAGATGCCATAAAATACGGAGATGCAGGTTTAGAAGCAGTAACTGCTGTTTTGGACGATGCTGACGAGCGGGTGCGAGCTACTGCTGCTGCAATATTGGCCAGGGAAGAACAAATAAGTTTGCTCAAAAAAGATGCGTCGATTTGGAATAAATGGAGAGTGCAAAATCTACTTTTATTGGGTGGCTTTGTAGAGTTGAGTTGGGGAGATTTTAGCGGAGTTAATTTGGCAAAAGCCAACCTGAGAGAGTCAAACTTAGTAGGAGCGAACTTTGCATCTGCCAACCTGCGAGGCGCAAAAATATTTAAAAGTAACTTGGCAGTAACTAATCTCAAAAATGCTGATTTGACCGAAGCTAACCTGAGCCGCTCTAATCTCAGCGGCGCTGATTTGCAAGCAGCTAATCTCAGTTTAGCCAACCTCCGCTCGGTGAATTTTCGCGATGCTAATTTATCTCAAAGCATTTTGAAAAAAGCTAAACTCTGCGGGGCGGATTTGAGCGGGGCAGATTTGACGGGTGCTGATTTGAGCGGGGCGGATTTGAGTGGGGCTAACCTGGGCGGCGTGAATTTTGCCAGAGCAAATCTGGCAGGGATTAAACTAATTAGATCTAATTTTAACGGCGGGAATTTTAAAGGGTTGGTTTTGGCAGGAGCTAATTTGCGGTGGAGTAAATTTGCAGGAGCTTGTTTTATGGGAGCTAATTTGCGCGGTGCTAATTTAGAGAGAACGGATTTGACAAATACTGATTTTTTTCAAGCATATCTTACTGGAGCCAACCTTTGCGATGCTGATTTTAATAAAGCTACTTTGGCTGGTGCTAATCTGAGCGATGCTGTTGTGAAAAGAGCAAATTTCTTGAACGCATATCTCAGCGGAGCTAATTTTAAGGGAGCTAATTTGAGCTGGTCTATTATGAAAAAAGCTAATATCGATAATCGGGGGATTTTTGCGGAGGCTAATTGCAGCGGATGTAGCTGGATTTGATATTCTTTACAGCCATAAAAATTGAAAATGAATAAACTGCAGCGCTGTTTTGTTTGCAAGGAGAGTTTTCAAGAGCAACATTTTTTTTACCGGGGTTTGTGTTTGAAGTGCGGCGAACTTAATTTGACCAAACGCAACCAAACTCCTAATTTGCATGGGTTATTTGCTTTGGTGACGGGAGCGAGAGTGAAAATTGGGTATGCTGTAACTTTGAGGTTGTTGAGAGCTGGTGCTGCTGTAATTTGTACTACTCGTTTTGCTCGGGATGCTGCTAGGAGATATGCTAAAGAAGCGGATTTTGCCCAGTGGTGCGATCGCCTGCAAGTTTATGAGTTAGATTTGCGGTATATTGCGGGCGTTGAGCGATTTGCAGAACACCTCGTCTGCTGCTATCCGCGAATTGACATTATTATCAATAATGCGGCTCAAACAATTCGCCGCCCCCTGAATTTTACCAGCATTTGATGGATTTTGAATCTCTGCCTTTGGAGGCTTTGCCTGCTGAGATTCAGCCGCTATTGGCGCGATCCTCTTCGAGGGCTTCGCTAACGCACTTTTTGACAGACAATATTTCTGAGGATATCCCCAAATCTCTCACAGACTCTGTTCCAAATCGCAACAGTGAAATCCCCACGGTTTTTAACTTGGATCGAGAGAATCAATTATCACATTCATCTGATTTTAGTTTGTTTCCGCCCGGAATGTACGATCGCGACGGACAACAAGTGGATTTGCGCTCTTTCAACAGTTGGCTGATGAAGGATGATGAGGTGAGCATTTTGGAAATGTTGGAAGTTCACGTTATTAATGCGATCGCTCCTTTTGCGCTTAACAGCAGGCTCAAACGGCTGATGAAAAAATTTCCTGAAGCTGGCAAATATATTGTCAATGTTTCTTCAAAAGAAGGGCAATTTAACAGTGACAAACCTTGGCGACATCCGCATACAAATATGGCAAAAGCATCGTTGAACATGATGACTCGCACCTGCGCTTCAGAGTATGCCAAACACAAAATTTTTATGAATGCTGTCGATCCGGGATGGATTAGTTTTCAGCACCCTTACCCTCAAGTTTTAGCAATGCAGCAACGCGGCGTACAACCTCCCTTTGATGCTGTCGATGCCGCCGCGCGCATTTGCGATCCAATTTATTCTGGAGTAAATGAAAGACGCTATTTTTATGGTAAATTATTTAAAGATTATGCTGAGTCGCAGTGGTAACAGTCATTTAATATTTTTATGGATATTTCCACTTTCCACCATTGGTATCAACTTAAGACTAAATTCCTTTCATACTCTCGCTTATATCTAAGTCTCGATCGCCTCGCATCCCCCTTAATAAGGGGGACGAAAGAGAGTTCTTGCATCCCCCTTAGTAAGGGGGAGTAGGCGGCAAGAATCAGGGGGGGGGAGCGAGACTGAGCTACAAGCGAGATATATAATTTAAAATTAATATTGGGTTTGATGTCAAAATTTTGCATGGAAAATGTATAATAAAATGGGGCAGTGTAGCTTAATGGTAAAGCGGTCGCTCAGCAGGCGAGAGACAACCGTTTGATTCGGTTCGCTGCCACCAGCAACGTAGTTTAAGTCAGGAACCTCAGCCTAAAGGCATGAGGCTTGAAAGAGAAATCTAACAAGTCATCCTGACCAGCCTAAGTCTTTATTGACTACGTTTTTTGAGTCACGATACCGGAGAATGCGAAGCTAGTTCTCCGCTCTATCGCTTGCAACTAAACAGTCTTAAGGTCACGCTCGACAGTGTTGCTAGCCGGCGCAAGCTCACTAAACATTGGCGAAGTACAGACGACCTGGCAGGTCGTCTCTTCTACCCCAGAAATGGGAGTTTGAGGCAACCATACCTCACGCCTTGGGGCAACCATACCCCTCCACCCCGCGAGGGGATT
>NZ_JANMZH010000263.1:0-1432 GCF_031383065.1 Microcoleus sp. OTE_8_concoct_300
TCTGTTCAATTGGTTCAGGAGCGGTAGAATCAGGCATTAAGCAAATAGGCAGACGAATTAAAATATCAGGAGCGAGTTGGAAATCAGAACATGTGGGACAAGTATTAGCTCATCGTTGTGCTTACTTAAACGGCTTAATTGTTAATCAGGGAAAACCTGCATGAGTATAATTGCTCACTGCAAAAGTGACATGCTCCCGATTACACTAGCATCTAATTCTAGTTTTTCTTGAACTTTAAATATGAAGCGAGAGCTTGATTTGGCAGTAGATATAATCACATTTTTGTCGGTTTTTTCGCTCGCTTTTGTGCTAATTTGAGTTAAATTGTAATACTTTAGTTGTTGGAATAAGCGATGGGCTGCTGAAGAGGAATCTGCTGAACAAGCAAATTCAATATTTGATAATTCTGGTAATTTTTTTTGAGCCTCAACTTCAGCTTTTTGGAGATTCTTTTCTAATTTAGGTCAGATTCACCGCGAAAACTGCTCTCTACCACTAACTATCTTTGTGCAATTCCACCATAATTACTTCTCTGTTCTGACCAACGATATCCTATCACAGAACTGTCGCTAAATTCTGTGATTTTTTGAGATACCATTTGCTGCGCTTGTTTAAGGCTGAGTGGCACACGAGTGAACCATCTTAAGTTGGTTGGTTAACATTTCTAAGTTGCGATCTGTATATGATGCACTGTCAGCTACCATTAAACTGTCGAGATTTAATTGTTTTTTAAAGTCTTGACAAATTGAGGCGAATATGGAACTATCTGATTCGTTTCTTGAAGCTATAAGTATAATGGGGCAGAGACGACGCCCAATCCCTTGATAATCATGGCTTTAACTACCAAACCGGGGCTGACAATTTCACCTGGTTGTTCGCCTACTAACTCATTGATTTTTTGCACGATTCCTATTTCATCAATTAGACCTGCTATCAAACCTAGGTGGTCTAAGTTTTCTAATGTTATTTCAGTTGCTTTCTGCACTTTTCTGTTAAATCGTGATTTTATTGTTTCTCTTGACTTGAGTTGACACTATTTTTGGCTGATGATTGACACTCGGTTGCGATCGCAATTAACGCATTTTGGTCCTCAATCCTGTTACAGAGTCTAATTTTAACTGCCATGACTATTTAACTCACGCCCCAGCCTCAATTTTCAGCAATGGACAACTGGGTAATGCTTCGTTACCTAATTTTCTAAGTTTTTTTACTCACTATTGTCTCCGAAGATCGACTTTGAACTACTCAATTCGCGTAGGTGCCAGTTGGGGGGTGCGGAATGTGGGTTAAAACCCACATTCCGCAGATATTCAAGCAGATTTAATTTCAAAGAAATTCAGAATTGCCAAAACCTCAAATGATTGCATAGCAATCATTTGAGGTTTTTTTAAGGTATAATAATTTGTGCCAGTATAGCAACCTTCAAAACGA